>NZ_BAAHWV010000011.1:0-114766 GCF_054601255.1 Viscerimonas tarda
TCATAGACATACTTTACTTGATACTTGTAAAAAGTACCGTTGATGAGCCTGATTTCCGTCAAAGGCTCCTTGAACTGTTGAATCCATTCCGGTAAATACATAATGCAACCTATTTAGGTAGCACAAAGCTACAACAAAAAAGTGGAATATCCAAATGTTTATGCCACTTTTTTGCTAAAACTACCTAAATTTTTGCGGAGTTAGGGATTAAAACATTCAGAATTATAAAAAAATGACGACCATGAAAAGATTATTATCCATATTATTTGCGGCTGTTTTACTGTTGCCAATACTTGCTCAAACTCCTGATAAAATGAGCTATCAAGCAGTGATTCGCGATGCAAATAACGAATCGGTCAAAAACAAACCGGTCGGAGTAAAAATAAGTATTTTGAAGGGGACTGAGACAGGGATAGCTGTTTATGAGCAAACTTATTTATCCACAACAAACTCGAATGGGTTGATTAGTTTAGAAATAGGTGGTTCATTAGATTTTAGAAACATCAATTGGGCTGACGGCATCTATTTTGTAAAAACAGAAACGGATCCTGCCGGAGGCACGAATTATGCAATATCCGGAACGAGCCAGTTGTTAACAGTTCCTTACGCCTTGCATGCGAAGACGGCTGAAAACATTACTGGGACAATTTCCGAAACAGATCCTGTTTTTAGTGTTTCTGCTGCCATGAATATCACAGACATGCACATTACTAATTTAAACAATCTGTCAGGGACGAACACCGGCGACCAAGATTTGAGCGCTTTAGCAACAAAAGCAGCATTGGTTGATTCCGCCGCAAATATACGCAGTACTGTATTTGTGGCGCCAACTGTTTGGTTGAAAGGCAAAAAAGTATTGTGGCTCGGAACTTCCATCCCTGAGAGTGGCCAATATCCCACACGAAGCTGTGAGGCATTGGGTGCAACTTGTACCAATCAGGCATTAGGTGCAAGCTTTGCCCGCTTTGGCGAACGCAACCCCACAAATCCAATTGCCGGCGATTGGTCGGATATTCACCGCTTGCACGGCCTTTCGCAAACAATTGCCGAAAAAGAGGCCACTTGGGGCGATATTTGCACGGCAGACCAACTGGAAATAGCACGGAATGCGAGTTTCGAGCGAAAATTACTGCCCTACCTGTCCGGCGACAACAAGGTTGACCTGGTTGTAATCGACCACGGATTTAACGACAGGGGCGATGTTATAGGAACAGCAGATGATATTGCAACACTTAACAGAGATACGTTCTACGGGGCTATGGCCTACCTTATTGACCAAATCAGGAGGGAAGATTTCCGCACTAAAATTGCCATTGCAACGCACTATGACAATACGATGGAGATTTTTGGGGCAGCCGAAATTGTGGACGCACAAGAAGATTTGGGCGAAAAATTAGGTGTTATCGTTTTGCCTTCGTACAAATTAACAGGCTTGTCGAAAGTTTGGGTACCGGGCACATCCAACCTGTACCCCGAAGTTTACAAATACGACCCCGACCCAAATACCGGCGACCTGACACTCGTTCAATGCTGGTTTCCCGATGGATTCCATCCGCATAGCGATGGTTCGGGACGCGCACAGGTAATGTTGACAAATGTTTATATACAGTTACTGAAGGACATCTGATGTAACCGGAGTTTGCAGGGACAACCCCTTACGGTTGCCCGATTGGTTACGAATGGTTTCGTAGGGCAGACCTGTGTGTCTGCCCCTGATAATGAGATTAGTCCTGACATGTTTCCAATCGTTTGTAACGAATTGGAATGGTTCTATGCTTTAATCATTACTCCCTAAATCTTCCGTGTAACCATCTTAATAACAGCATTTACCCAATAACTTTCGCTATCCAGACAGGGTACGAAGCTAAATTCTTCGCCGCCGTTTTCGAGGAAGATTTCTTTTGCCTTGATATTCACATCGTACAGGGTTTCGAGGTTGTCGGCGGGGAATCCGGGGCAGACTACTATTACTTTTTTTACGCCTTCGCCGGGCATTGTTTTCATGGCGCTATTCAGCCCCGGCTCGAGCCATTTTTTGCCCATTGCCGATGAGTAAACGACCCTGTTTTTCTTGGGGTCGATTCCCAATTCTTTGCTTACCAGCCGGATAGATTCTTTTATCTGGTAAACATAATCGAACTGCTTTCCTTTCTTCCGCGCTCTTTGCTCGTGGCTGAGCGGCAGGCTGTGAAAACTGAAAATCAACCGGTCGTAAGGTTTTGTTACAAAAGGTTTCAGACTGGCAGACAAGGCTTGTATATAAGCCATGTCGTTGTAAAAAGGTTCCAGTATTTTCAGCTTGAAAGGGTAGGGCTGTTTAAAAAAATACTGCCCCACGGCATCTATTGCTGTCTGATACGACGATTCGGCGTACTGCGGAAACATCGGCACAACAACCACTTCGTGCAATGCCGGACAACATGCTTCCAACCTTTGCAATGCGTCCGGAATTTGAGGGTTCCCATAACGCATGGCTATTTCTACGCACAATCCTGTTTCTTCTTTTATTTTGTTCGCCAGCATCTGCGAATGATAGACGAGCGGAGGCGTGTTGTGCTCATTGTCCCAAATAAGTGAATACTTGGCGGCAGAACGCGAGGCGCGACAAGGCGCAATTATCTTTTTGGCCAGAATATCCCTGAATTTGCAGGAAACGGTCAGAACAAGCGGATCGGAAAGCATTTCCCCGATAAATTGTTTCACCTTTTCCTTGTCCTTTGTTTCGGGGCTCCCGACATTCAGTATTAATACACCTCTCATTCTTCGCTTTTCAATTTTCAGACGCAGGTCTCCAACAACAACACTCCCTGTTGCGGTTCAATGCTTATTGTACTGGTGTCAGCCGGAATAAGAACACTTTCGCCCTGTTTCAGGCTCAGGCTGTTTCCGTTATTGTCGGTAACAGAACAACTACCACCCATGCAAATATAAATAACGAACGAGTCGATGCTGGAATAATCGCGCTCCAGTTTTTTGTTGCTATCCAATACATTGGTCGTAAAATATTGGCAGGATTCCAGTTCTACCGGCTTGTTTTTTTCGGCTTTGTAGTCGCTCTTGTAACTGTCGTAGAGCTTGTAATCAATGGCATCTTTTGCCAGTTCGGTATGCAGTTCGCGCGAGTTGCCGCTTGCATCTTTCCGGTTGTAGTCGTAAATGCGGTAGGTGATGTTCGAGGTTTGTTGTATTTCGGCAATAAATGTTCCGGCGCCGATAGCGTGAACACGTCCGGCGGGAAGGAAAAATACGTCTCCCTTTTTCACGTCGTGTTTTGCCAGATAATCAATAAATGTGTTGTCCTCAATACTTTTCACATACGAATCCGGCGTCATTTGCTTTTTAAATCCGGCGTATAAGAACGCATCTTTCGCGGCGTCAATCACATACCACATTTCGGTTTTCCCGAAAGAGTTGTGGCGAACTTTTGCCAATGCATCATCGGGGTGTACCTGTATCGACAGGTTATCTTTGGCATCAATAAACTTGATGAGGAGTGGAAATGTTTTTCCAAAACGGTCGTAATTCTTCTTGCCGACCAGTTTTTCTTTGTATTCAACAATCAGGTCTTCGAGATTGTGGCCTTCCAATGCGCCGTTATCAACTACCGAAATATTGTTTTCAACACTCGATATTTCCCAACTCTCGCCCACGCCATCCAGCTGTGGTTCAACACCTTTAAATTTGCAAATTTCCGAACCTCCCCAAATAATTGTTTTAAGGATTGGCTTAAATTTTAACGGATATAAACTCATTACTTTCTAATTTTAGATTCACTTTAATTTACAAAACACACGTACCGCCATACAAAGATAGCAATAAAAACCTTTGCATAGCTGCTATTCCAGCATTTTCAAGTTCTAATAGTATATAGATTGGCCTTAGAAATAAGACATGAGCTTATCTCATGCAAATTTCTCAACAAGTATATTATCAATCTCACTAATTATTGACCGACTTTTGCTATCACATTTCATGCCTTTAAACTGGTAATACAAATCAATAATTTTATCCTTACTCTTTTCGGGCAATAAGGCCAGGTCGAGCATTTTCCCTTTGTTTATGTCGTTTGGTTCAAACTTTTGAAGGCCATTGCCATATTCACGGCTGTTGTCCTCAAATAGTTGTCTTGCTGTGTCTGTTAAAAGATAGGCAAACAGAAAATCAATGTTTCTATCTGAAAATAAATTGGTTGCATTTGGATAGATACAATGAAAAGTTGTTAGATTGGCAACCTTGGCTTCGTTGCGGATAAAACGTAAACCCGTGCGGTTGAAGACAGATACCCATATTGGGGCAGGTGGACGATTTTCCAATGAATACCAGGGCTTTCGATTTCCTGTTAAGTATTTTTTATCAATTTTTTCTACTTCACCTTTCTTTATGTATTTCACTACGCTTTCGTCGTTCGCTTTTACTGCATTCAGAAGGAAAATATTTTTGTCGTTATTCTTTAATTCTTCAAAATCGGATTGGGTAAAAAGAGAGTCCTTTACATCAATTGCCCGACAAATACAGGGCAATAAAAAACATTCGTCAATGGCATATTCTTTTGCTTTTGACAAACTGAATGTGAAGTAGTCATTTGCACCTGTTGCAATACCTCGAACTACCTTAGCGTAAGTCGAAAATGGAACAAGATTTCTAAATTTATGTCCATTCTGAGTTTGATAATAGGCTTTCCATTTAATATCAGGATCTAATTCGGAAAACCGGAAAGTGTTTACTGCATTTTGCAAGTTCGGATATTCGGAAATTAATTCTTCTATCTTATTTAAGTCGTTTAGCGATTGTATATTACTGAATTGTACTTTGTCCGTCAAGTTATCGTTGGCGCAAAGAATAATAGAAGCGGTAGTAAGTGCATCGTCAAACACATTTTCCTCAAAATCAATAACAATAATATGCCTGAGCGAGCCTGTTTGGATAAGATAACGTTTGACCAGCTTTCCGTAATCGGAGTTGAGAAATTCCGAAGGAATGATATAGGCGCAACGTCCGTTAGGCTTTAGTTGATGTATGGATTTCAGCAGAAACAAGGTGTAAAGATTAGTGAAACCGTTTAATTTACATGCCAAATGGTTCTCTATCTCTTTCAGTATGTTTTTGTTATCGTAATCGTGGAACTTGAAATAGGGTGGATTACATATTATTCCATCGTATTTGTTTTGCCAATCGTTGTACATATAATCTTGCAGCAGCAGATTGATGTTTCTGGCATCGGCAAACTGAGCTTTTGATTGAGCAAGAATGGTGCTATCTATCTCAAAACCTTTAATTTGAATGTCGCTTTTTTGCGATAGCAACACTCTTGAAAATATACCTAATCCGAATGCCGGTTCCAACACCGTTTTCAGATTTTCGTTGCCAAGAAGCCATTTTGCCATTAATTCGGCAACAGGCAATGGCGTGAAAAATTGTGCAAACTTTTTACGGTGTTCCAACGAAATTGATTTTGAATAATCGCTTTCTATTGTGTTGTCAATATGTTTTTCTTTTGCTTTCATTAAAACTCACTCGCACCTAAAATAGCTTTTAAATTCTCAATATCAAGATAAGCTGTTCCTCCTTTGAATGTTACATAAAACAATAATCTCCTGCATAGCTGCTATTCCAGCATTTTCAAAAAATCATCTTCATTCAAAATCGGGATGCCTGATTTTTCTGCTTTTTCTAATTTTGCCGGTCCCATATTCTCTCCGGCGAGTACAAAATCGGTTTTTGCCGAAATCGACCCGCTGTTTTTCCCACCGTTCATCTCTATCATATCCTTGTATTCGTCGCGGGAGTGTTTATCAAACGTTCCGCTTATCACAATTGTTTTTCCTTCGAGTTTGTTTGTGCGTTGCGCCAATACTTGGCGACTCAGTTCAAATTGCAGGCCGAAATTGCGTAACTTTTCAACGAGTTGCTTGTTTTCGTCGTTTTGAAAGAACGAAACTACACTTGCTGCAATACGCTCGCCTATTTCGTCCACCTGAATCAGTTGTCCGGCATTGGCAGCCATCAGCAAATCTATATTCGGAAAAGCGGCAGCCAGTTTCTTGGCGCCGGTTTCGCCAACGTAGCGTATTCCCAAAGCATACAACACTCGCTCAAACGGTATTTTCTTCGATTCGCGTATGCTTTCGAGCAAGTTGCGTGCACTTTTCTCTGCCCAACGTTCCAAAGTCAAAATCTGATGAATGTCGAGTTCATATAAATCGCCCACATTGTGTATCAATCCGGCTTTGAAAAATGCATCAACCGTTTCTTCCCCCGCATTTATATCCATTGCTTTGCGGGTGATAAAATGCTCAATCCGCCCTTTTATCTGCGGAGGGCATCCCATATCATTGGGGCAATAATAAATCGCTTCGCCTCCGTCCCGGATAAGGCTTGTTCCACATTCGGGACATTTTTCGATGAAGACCACTTTTTCGCTGAACATATCGCGGAAAGAAGCATCTACGCTCGTAATTTTAGGAATAATTTCGCCGCCTTTTTCCACATAAACCATGTCGCCGATATGCAAATCGAGCGCTTCGATGGCGTCGGCATTGTAGAGTGATGCCCGTTTTACCGTAGTTCCCGACAATTGCACAGGTTCCAGATTGGCAACAGGAGTGACGGCGCCGGTGCGTCCAACCTGATACGACACCGAAAGCAAACGGGTGAGCTGTTTTTCGGCCGGAAACTTGTAGGCAATCGCCCAACGGGGAAACTTGGAGGTATAACCCAAGTTACGTTGTTGAGCCAATGAATTCACCTTCAACACAATTCCATCGGTTGCAACAGGCAGATTCTTTCGCTCGGCGCCCCAATATTTTATAAAAGCGAATACTTCCTCCACCGTTTTGCATTTGCACATGGCATCCGATATTTTGAAGCCCCATTCACGGGCTTTCATCAGGTTTTCGTAATGCTTGTCGGCAGGCAAGTCTTCGCCCAGCAGGTAATAGAGGTACGAATCGAGTTTGCGCGATGCCACTATTTTGGGGTCGAGTTGCTTTAGGGTTCCGGAACCGGCATTGCGTGGATTGGCAAAAAGCTGTTCTTCTTGTTCGGCACGTTCGCGGTTCAGTTCTTCAAAAACTTTCCAGGGCAACACAATTTCGCCCCTGATTTCAAACTCCGCCGGATAATCGTCCCCCTGCAAGCTCAATGGCACACTGCGAATGGTACGGATATTCGCCGTTACATCGTCCCCTTTAACTCCATCGCCGCGGGTAATGGCCTGTGTCAGTTTTCCATCCACGTAGGTCAGCGAAATGGAGGCGCCATCGTATTTCAGTTCGCAAACAATCTCAAAATCATCGTTCAGGTCTTTTTTTACCCGATTGTAGAAATCATTTACTTCGCCTTCCGAATAGGTATTGGAAAGCGACAACATCGGATAGCGATGCTCCACTTGCTTAAAATTTTTGTTCACATCACTTCCCACACGTTGAGTGGGCGAGTTGGGGTCGGCATATTCAGGATATTCAGCCTCTAATCCTGACAATTCCGCCATCAGCCGGTCGAACTCAAAATCCGGGATTACCGGATTCGACAATACATAATAATTGTAATTATGCCTGTCCAGTTCTTTCCTTAATTCTTCTAATCTAATCTTAGGAGAGTCCATATGCATTCAATTTTAAAATCAGGCTGGTTTAAAAAAAAGAAATCGGGCTCTGGTACCTAGTATTCAGTATTCAGCGGCTTCGTACAATATTTATGTCGCCGCCTTTTTTATACTTGATACCATCCGATCCGAGTGCATCTATCACGTAGAAATAGACGCCCGGATTCACCAATTTTCCGTTATACTTCCCGTCCCAGCCTTTGTCGGGGTCGTTAAACTCATAAATCTTGTTGCCCCAACGATTGAAGATGGAACATTTGAATTTTATTAACGATTTATGTTTCACCTTAAACTCGTCGTTTACGTCTGGCGAATCGCCGGGTGAAAAGAAATTGGGCGCATCTAAATACGACTCGGCAATACTAAATTCATACATTAGTTTCCGGGCAGAACAAGCCGATCCTTCGCTGGCTACTTCTACCACAATGTTGTATTTTCCGGCTTGTGTGAATGTATGCGTAAAATCCTTGTCGGGATAGCTATACTCAAAGCCATTGGGGTCGTTGTAGTTGTCGTTTTTATAATAAATATACCAAGTGTAGAAAGAGGTGGTCGGCTCATTGAACAGGCCGTAGAATTTGAGGGTTGCCGGAGCCGGAATATGACCGTTTTCGTCATTTTCCAATTCAATTTCACCCTCATCGGTTATTTGCCTGACCAGGAAGTGTGGGTCAACAGCAATGGCTTTGTAAGCTTTCGATATTTCTTGTGCTATGCCAAAATATTCGGCAAACTGGTCGCCCCGGATGGTGAATTCGCTATCCATCAACGGCGCCGGGTCGATGGGATAATCTGTTTCAAAGGAATAAGGGGCATCACCTTCTTTTTTCAGGTTAAACTTTCCATTGCTTTCGTCCCATTCCAGGTTTTCGTAAATCACTTTGTACTTCCGTTCAACGGTATGAGCTCTACCGGCAAGGTCGTAAAACCGCATCGGCGTATCTTCTTTTCCCACAATCAATTTCATGCTGCAACCGTCATCTTCTCTGTTTTCTTCAAACTCAATCGAATTGAAGATCGGCACATAACGGCTGTAATCTACAATCCAAACCGCATAGCGGATGTCGTTGTCTTGTGCAATATAACCCCAACCGTCTTCGATACCGGTTAGCCGGTAAACATTGCCGCTGACAGATGAAGGCAGTATCTCGACCTCATTACCGGGCAACGAGTATTTAAAAAACCTGACCGATCCCGAACCGGCCGTATATTCGATGGCTGCTCCCGATAATGTGTTTAACAAATAAACATGCGTTGATGCATAGCTATTTTCATAAGCATAAGGATTCCCGTTGCCTCCTGTTACCGAAAACTGAGCAGAAACCGGCAAAATGGCAGAAAAGAAGCCCAAAAGCAACAAAATGTATTTACTTATCTTTGTACAGCCCATATTCTTTAATTCATTATCTAGTTAAACGGGAAACTACGCTATATATTTTCATTATCTAATTGAATTTCAACAATAAATAAATTGCGATAATTCGTGTAATCTGCGTAATTTGCGTTCAAAAACACTTATGAGACAGCCCCATAATGACGCCTTGAACTTTTATCAACCAAAGATAAGAAGAATGATAATAAATTGAGCAGTTATGAAAGAAAAAAGGAAGAAAATGTGTCATTTTCTTCCCTTTTTTACTATTTTGATGTATTTTGACCGGCTTATTTTTCCGGCAAAACACCCATTTTTCGGAATATGCTGTCGATTTTGTCCAGCGCATAATCCACCTGAGCTTTTGTATGTGTTGCCATCAGCGAGAACCGAATCAGCGTATCGTTGGGCGCTACGGCAGGCGAAACAACCGGATTGACAAATATTCCGTCTTCAAACAACGCTTTTGTTATCAGGAATGTTTTTTCGTTGTCTCTTATAAATAGTGGTATAATAGGTGTGGCAGTATGTCCTATTTCGCAACCCATCGCACGGAATCCATCCAGGGCGTAGTGGGTTATATTCCACAAAGCCTCAACACGTTCGGGCTCACTTATTAATATGTCTAAGGCGGCATTGGCTGCTGCTGTTGCGCCCGGGGTTATGCTGGCGCTGAAGATATAGGGCCTCGAATTGTGGCGGAGATAGTCTATCATCACTTCTTCACCGGCAATAAATCCGCCGATAGAAGCAAGCGACTTGCTGAATGTAGCCATGATAAGATCGACATCGTTTGTCAGCCCAAACTGGTCGCAAACGCCTTTTCCGCTATAGTCTCTTCCCAAAACGCCAAGACTGTGGGCTTCGTCCACCATTACGTTAGCATTGTATTTTTTGGCTAGCTCTACAACTCCCGGCAGGTTTATTACATCGCCTTCCATGCTGAAAACGCCGTCAACAACAATCAGTTTCACCTTGTCGGGTTCGCAACGTTGCAGTTGTTTTTCGAGCGACTCCATATCGTTGTGCCTGAATTTCAGCTTGTTTGAAAGCGAGGCGCGATTGCCTTCGATAATGGAAGCGTGATCGAGTTCATCCCACAGAATGTAATCCTCGCGGCCTGTGATACAACCAACTACACCCTGATTTACATTAAATCCGGTGGAATAAACCAGCGCATCTTCCTTGCCGACGAAGTCAGCCAGTTTTCTTTCCAGCTGAACGTGAATGTCGAGTGTGCCGTTCAGGAAACGCGAACCGGCCATGCCTGTGCCGTATTTCCGGGTTGCCTCTATTGCAGCTTCCTTCACTTTAGGGTGATTGGTCAATCCCAGATAGGCATTAGAGCCAAACATTAAAACCTTCCGGCCATTAATAACAACCTCTGTATCCTGATCGCTCTGAATTTCCCTGAAGTAAGGATAAATTCCGGCTGCTCTGGCATTACGGGCTGCATCGTAACGGTAAAGCTTTTCTCTTAATAGGTTCATACTACTTTTGTATATTGAATTTCTATAAGCTGCTTCAGCCGATTGAATAATAGCTTTCATCTCTGAACAATATTTTCTTGCCAAAGCAGGTTGCAAAAGTAGCTAAAAAATTTATATTTCATTCATTTTTGCACCGGATATTTTCTGCTCAACGATACATGATTTCCTTTTACGCATACATTTGCCTTAAATCGTTTTTATAAAAAGCTATATTTATAGTCAAACAAACTATCAATATGTAAATCATTTTATCTAAAAAGTATCATTTTAACACAAAAAGTTTGATATTACGATTATTGTGAAATAAAAATTTAAGTTTTAACAAAAAAAGTACATGAAATATTTTTTCATGAAATTATTTTGACATATCTTTGCAGCAGATAATAACAATATGTCGTTTTTAGACGAGTAATATTTACATTAAGACAGAAAATAAAAGGTATTAACATTTTTAAATTTACAGATTATGAAAAGTAGAAAGATTGTTTTAGGATTATTGTTTTTAGGTTTAGGTTTATCAAGTAAAACAGTGGCACAGGTAGAAGTTAGCGCTTCGGCCGATCTTGTAAGTAGTTATGTCTGGCGTGGATCAAAAGGCTCGGGTGCAAGTATTCAGCCGGCGTTGTCTGCCTCTGCCGGTGGCTTTACTTTAGGTGCATGGGGTTCAACAGCTTTCACCGACCTGTCTGCTGTCGGTCTTGGCGGTTACAAAGAAGCTGACTTTTATGCTTCTTATTCGGTAGGTGGATTGGGATTAACAGTTACCGATTACTGGTGGGACGGCGATGGCAGCAAGTATTTCACTAATCCCGAAGAAGGTAGCGGTCATTTGTTGGAAGCAACGCTTGCTTATACCTTACCCGAATCTTTTCCGCTTAGCTTGTCATGGAACACATTTGTGTTGGGCAAAGGCAACAAGAAAGCAGATGGTAAAAACTCGTTTTCTACCTACATCGAAGCATCCTATCCTTTCTCGTTGGGCGGTGCAGATTTAACGGCATCAGTTGGTGGAGTTCCTTGGGAAAGCGCAGTATATGGAGTTGCGGATGCAAAAATAGTCAATGTAGCATTGGGTGCATCCAAAGAAATCAAAATAACCGATTCGTTTAGTGTGCCGGCATTTGCTCAGATTATTGTAAATCCAGCATCCGAAGACATCAACTTTGTGGTAGGTATTACTATTAAATAACTTTAAACACGTAGAGATATGAAAAAGATCGAAGCGATTATTCGAAAAGTAAAATTCGATGAGGTTAAAGAAGCTCTCCTCGATGCCGATATAGAGTGGTTCTCGTATTCGGAAGTAAGGGGTGTTGGCAAAGACCGTCAGGAAAGAATATACAGAGGGGTTGTTTATGATACAAGTTCTATCGAACGTATCGCCCTCAGTATTGTTGTTCGCGACCAGAATGTGGAAAAAGCCGTTAGCGCTATCGAAAAATCGGCACGAACAGGTGAAGTTGGCGATGGCCGTATCTTCGTATTCCCGGCAGAAGATGCTATCAGCATCCGGTCAGGCAAAAGAGGGGATTCTACATTGTATATCTCCGATAAAGAATAATTTGAATGAATCATTAAATTAGAGCGAGTATGAAAAAGTATTTTAAAACAAGATATTCGAGATTGGCCCTCTTTCTGGTATTTGCGGTAATGATTATTTCTTCCGTATCGCGTATTCAAGCCCAGGAAGATACTGCCCAAATAGTAGAGGCGGTTGCAACCAGTGTGCCGACAGATGCCGGTGTGGAAGAAGTAGCCGTTGAAACAGCCGGATTTGATTCTATTACAGACCTGGCTCTCTCCCTTGACACAGTATGGATGTTGTTGGCTGCCATGTTGGTGTTTTTTATGCAACCCGGTTTTGCCTTGGTGGAAGCAGGTTTTACCCGCACCAAAAACACAGCCAACATTTTGATGAAGAACTGCCTCGACTTTATGATGGGTTCGTTATTGTTCTTCTTTGTAGGTTTTGGCATCATGTTTGGATGTGGTGGCGAAGGTTTCTTAGGAATGCCCAACTTCTTCGACATCAGTTTTGCTGAGGGAGTAGTTGATCTTCCAATCGAAGGCTTCCTTGTTTTCCAAACAGTGTTCTGCGCTACTGCGGCCACTATTGTTTCGGGAGCTATGGCCGAACGTACCAAATTCCACATGTACCTCGTTTACACTATCCTTATCAGTGTAATCATCTATCCTATCTCAGGACATTGGACTTGGGGCGGTGGCTGGTTGATGAACGACGCGGAAGACGGCTTTATGATGACTACCGTTGGCGCTACATTCCACGACTTTGCAGGCTCTACTATCGTTCACTCGGTGGGTGGTTGGATTGCATTGGTTGGCGCTTGGATTCTAGGCCCGCGTATCGGTAAATATACAAAAGACGGCAAATCGAAAGCGATACCCGGCCATAACCTCACTATTGCGGCTTTAGGTGTATTCATCCTTTGGTTCGGATGGTTCGGATTCAACCCTGGGTCTCAATTGGCTGCATCGGGCGAAGAAAACAGAACGGCTATCTCGCATGTGTTCCTCACAACTAACTTGGCAGCTTGCGCCGGAGGTCTTCTGGCGCTGATAGTAGCTTGGGCTAAATACAAAAAACCGTCTTTATCGCTTACATTGAATGGTGTATTGGCTGGTTTGGTAGGTATTACTGCCGGTTGCGATGCTGTATCGCCTGTCGGAGCTACTATTATCGGAGCTATTGCAGGTATTGTTATGGTATTCTCGGTTGAATTTATCGACCAAGTACTTAAAATTGATGACCCGGTTGGCGCATCTTCCGTACACGGTGTTTGCGGATTCTTGGGAACTGTCCTTGTAGGATTTTTTGCAACCGATGGCGGTGTGCTTTATGGCGGTAGTGCAAGCTTGTTGCTTGCTCAATTAACCGGAGCCGTAGTAGTTGGCGCTTGGGCATTGGGTATGGGCTATGTCATCTTCAAATTATTGGATGTATTCTTCGGTCTCCGTGTCGAAAAACGAGTAGAAGAAGAAGGTCTGGATATTTATGAGCATGGTGAAACAGCTTACAATAGCTAATCAGTCTGTGATTTTTCCATAGAATAAATAATAATATCGAAGCTGTTTTGAATGATTGTTGACAATTTTCAAAAACAAAAAATTCAAGACAGCTTCTTTTAAAAAATACAACAAAATTAATTAGTTCAACTTCTTCACAATTAGACGGAAAGTAATTAAAAACCTATTATAAACTATTAAGATTCAGTAAATATGAAAAAAGTAGAAGCAATTGTTCGCAAAGCTAAATTTCAGGAGGTTCGCAAAGCATTACACGAAGCAGACATTGATTTTTTGTCGTGGTGGGATGTAAAAGGACAGGGAGATGCCAAACAAGGCCTGATATTCAGGGGTATCGCATACGATGTTAATGCCATTGACCGTATGTACATCACATTTGTAGTAAGGGAAATAAATGTACAGAAATCAATCGACGCCATTCTTAAATCGGCATATACCGGCGAAAGTGGCGATGGACGGATATTCATTTCGAGCATTGAGCAGTCGGTTCGTATCCGGACAGGTGATCATGGAGATGAATCGCTCTATAACAAAGACGAAGAAAGTAAATAAAATTGTACAGATTATTAATCAACACTATCAAATAACAAGCTATTTATAATAAAAATGAAAACAACTTTAATTAAATATATAGTCGTATTGGGATTGTTATTCAGTCCGGCGTTTACATTTGCACAAGATGCAGATACACTGGCAGCAGCAACCGAGGTTGTAGCGGAATGTACCGCAGCAGCTACGGAATGCACCGCAGCAGCCGAAGAAGAAGTGGTAGCAGAAGCAACATTGAACTCGGGAAATACAGCATGGATTATTGTCGCTACCATATTGGTGTTGATGATGACCATCCCCGGTTTAGCTCTTTTCTATGGCGGTTTGGTTCGCCGTAAAAATATCCTGAGCATTATGATGCAGTGTCTTATACTGACGGCAGTCATCAGCATCGAATGGATTACAGTTGGATACAGTTGGGTATTCGGAACGGGCTTTATGCCTGACGAAGCCGGAGCAGGAGGTAGCATCCTGGGAGAGTTCATCGGTGGATTCGACAAGATTTTCCTTCACGGAATAACACTTGATTCGCTTACCGCAGGAGACATACCCGAACTTATCTTCGTATTGTTCCAATGTATGTTTGCCGTTATTACTCCCGCCTTGATTATCGGTGCATTTGCCGAACGTATCAAATTCTCGGGCTTCCTTATTTTCTCTGTTCTTTGGGCGCTTCTCGTTTACAATCCAATGGCGCATTGGGTTTGGGGCGGCGGCTGGATGGCAGATATGGGCGCTATTGATTTTGCCGGAGGTACGGTTGTGCACATCAATGCAGGGGTATCGGCTTTAGTGATGGCTATATTGTTAGGCCGTCGTAAAGGTTATCTTACAACAGGGCATCCTATCACTCCGCACAACATACCGTTTGTTGTTATCGGTACTGCATTACTTTGGTTAGGTTGGTTCGGATTCAATGCCGGTAGCGGATTGGCCGCTGACGGACTTGCAGCTAACGCATTCCTTGTAACGCACTTTGCAACAGTAGTTGCCGCCGTAACATGGACGGCTTTGGAATGGATCATCAACAAAAAACCAACCGTTGTGGGTATTTGTACAGGCGCCGTAGCCGGTCTTGTAGCTATTACGCCGGCAGCAGGAACAGTTGATGCGATGGGCGCATTCTTTATCGGGCTGGCTTCGGGATGTATCTGTTTCATCATGGTAGCTTATGTAAAACCAAAACTCAAATACGATGATTCGCTTGATGCTTTCGGGGTTCATGGTATAGGCGGATTTATCGGAGCTGTATTAACAGGGGTTTTTGCCACTCAGTTTGTAACCGGCGCCGACGGTCAGCAGGGAGCTCTTTACGGAGACTGGAGCCAATTGGGCATACAAGTTTTTGTAAACCTTGCAGCAGTAGTATATAGTGGCGTACTGACATTTATCCTGTTCAAAATTGTGGATAAGATTGTCGGTATGAGAGTAACGAAAGAAGAAGAGTCCATCGGACTTGACATATCACAGCATGGCGAAATTGCTTATGGTGAAGATGAGTAATCGTCAATATTTCTGATCTTAAATTTTGGGAAAGCGGGTTGTGTGATACAACTCGCTTTTCTGTTTTAACGTAGGGGCGTTGTCTCAAAAGTCTGTCATCCCGTGCTTGACACGGATCTCCTGAGTAAACGTGCAATGATTGTCAGGAGATTGCGGGTCGGAGCCCGCAATGACAAGTTCGGAAATAAGGCTTATAAGACAGCCTCATTGGTGCGAATTGGGTTAAAAAAATAAGGGCGAAAGATATTTCGCCCCTATGTTGTATCAATTTAAACCTTAAACTTTCTCGTTCAGCAAAGCAATATCCCATACTTCGCTAATATCCGAAACGTAGTGAAATGTCAGTCCTTTCAGGTATTCTTCTTTTATTTCGCGAATATCTTTCCGGTTGTCTTTGCAGAGGATAATGTCTTTTATTCCGGCGCGTTTGGCGGCCAGAATCTTTTCGCGAATACCACCTACCGGCAGCACTTTGCCGCGAAGGGTAATTTCGCCGGTCATGGCCAGATTGGCGCGCACCTTGCGTTGTGTGAACGCCGATGCCAATGAGGTAGCCATGGTTATACCCGCCGATGGGCCGTCTTTCGGGATTGCTCCCTCGGGAACGTGCAGATGCACATTCCATGTGTCGAATACATCGTCGGCAATGCCCAGCAGGTTGTTATGCGAACGGATATATTCCAGCGCCAGCATAGCCGATTCTTTCATCACATCGCCAAGGTTTCCGGTCAGGGTGAGTTTCCCGCCTTTGCCTTTGCTCAACGACGATTCCACGAACAGTATCTCGCCGCCGACTGATGTCCAGGCCAAACCTGTAACTACGCCGGCATATTCGTTGCCTTGGTATTCGTCCCGGCTGAATCGCGCTTCGCCCAGGTAATCCGGCAGATGTTCCACTTCAAGCGTCTTCGGATAATCCTCTTTTGTAGCCACTTTCAAGGCTATTTTGCGCATAATTTTGGCTATTTCCTTATCCAGCGACCGCACTCCCGATTCGCGGGTATAATTTTCTATTATTTTTTCGAGCGTCTTCTTCGGAAGTTCAAGATCGTTTTTTGTCAATCCATGAACGTCCAATTGCTTGGGGACAAGGTGATGACGGGCGATTTCTATTTTTTCTTCCATGATATAACCGCCGATGTCAATCATTTCCATTCGGTCGAGCAAAGGCTGCGATATGGTCGAGATGTTATTGGCCGTGGCGATAAACATCACTTTCGACAAATCGTAATCAATATTCAGGTAATTATCGTGGAATGCTCCGTTTTGTTCAGGGTCGAGCACTTCGAGCAATGCCGAAGCCGGATCGCCGTGAAAATCGTTCCCTGTTTTATCTATTTCGTCCAGCACAAACACCGGATTCGATGAACCTGCTTTCAGCATATTCTGGATAATACGCCCCGGCATGGCGCCAATGTAGGTACGGCGATGCCCGCGTATTTCCGATTCGTCGTGCAATCCGCCCAGCGAAACGCGTACATATTTGCGGTTCAAGGCCTCGGCAATTGATTTACCCAGCGAAGTTTTACCAACGCCGGGAGGGCCGTAGAGGCAAATAATCGGCGATTTTAAATCACCTTTCAACTTCAGTACCGCCAAGTGTTCGATGATGCGTTCCTTTACTTTTTCCAAGCCGAAATGGTCGCGGTCGAGTACTTTCCGGGCATGTTTCAGGTTGAAGTTGTCTTTTGTATATTCGTTCCATGGCAAATCAAGTATGGTTTGCAGGTAGCTGAACTGGGTAGAATAATCGGGCGACTGCGGATGCAAGCGTTCCAGTTTCCTGATTTCCTTATCTACTGCCTCTGCCACTTCGGCGCTCCACTTTTTCTTGCTGGCGCGTATCTTAAACTCTTCAACATCAGCTTCCTGCGGATTACCTCCCAGTTCGTCCTGAATGGCCTTAATCTGTTGTTGAAGGAAATATTCTTTTTGTTGTTGATTCAGCTCTTCGCGGGTTTTCATCTGGATGTTCATTTTCATTTCCATCACTTGGGTTTCGCGGTTGAGTATCATCAACAGGCGGTAGGCGCGGTCTTTTTCGTCGTCGAGGTTGAGTAAATCCTGCTTTTCGCTGATTTGTACCGGCAAGTTGGTGCAGCAAAAATTGACAAGCATCGACAGGTTCTCCTTCGAGTTGAGTTTCATCAACAGCTCGCGTGGAGGTTCGCCAAACATGCGCATCATCTGGATGGTCATATCGCGGATAGAATCGAGCAAGGCCATGTATTCCTTGTCATCAAGCAAGGCTTTTTTCTCCTCGATAATAGTGTAAGTCCCTTTCAAGTAGGGTCTTGACTTTGTTATCTGATTCAGGCGGAAACGCTTCTTCCCCTGAAAAATTACCGTAACATTTTCATCATCCGAAAGCTCAATTACGCGCAGTACTTCGCCGATAACGCCAACTTCGTACAGTTCTTTCAGACCGGGGTCTTCTGTGTTGGCGTCTTTCTGGCAAACCAAGCCAATCAACGACTTCCTGTTTTTCAACGATTTGATGGCATTCAGCGATTTTTTGCGGGCAACAGCTATGGGTAAACTTGTGCCCGGAAATATGACCGTATTGCGCAATGCCAAAATAGGGATTTCGTCGTACAACTCTTGTTCGTCAACAGAACAATCCTGATCGTCAATATCGCCTGTTATAATGGATATAACCGGCTGCGAGTCGTCGTTCATAATCTCCTGAAAATCTCTTCTCTTATTATTGTAAAACATATTCTTATTCCTCGGTTTTTTTGTCGGCTTTCAAAAAGCCTGCAAATTTAAGCATTTTTTTATGCCCTCAGCGCTTGGCGTACTTTATTATTGATATTAAGATTACAAAATCTATGCCATTTGCTTCTATGTTGTCATTTTGGCTTAAATAAGCTGTTTTTGCCCTGCAAATTTCATACAGGGTAAACCTGATCTAGTCCCGCATGGGACTAGATACGGGGTGTTATCGGTGAACTTTTTTCATTTGCCCTATCAGGGAACCAGCGAATATGGCTCTAATCCAAAAGAAGAAAAGCTACTATAATAAAACTAAAAGAGCTACTCGCAAAAGTAGCTCTTTTTAGTTTTATAATCATGATAATGAGGCTTTTATTTCTTATGTATTTCCTCTATCATTCCACTTTCCTGATCAACCTCAACTTGGCCTTGTTTCGGTTGAGCGGGTCGTAACCGTCCACGGATGCCACATAATACAGGTCGTCGTTGAAGCGTATCAATGTACTGCCGTCCATTCGTTCATATTCTTCCGGCAACAGGTAGCATTCCACCTCGGTGTAGTTGCTGTCGTTTGTTGCAATGATGTTAAAAAACGATTGCAACAAGGTATCCGGTTGATTTTTATAACTCAGCTGCAGTTTTTCGTGTCCGTCATCAAATGTATTCGCCAATATGGGCAGATACAATGCATTTTTCCTGTCCTCCGTAACGCAGGCATCGCCCAGATTGTCCCACAACGCCCCGATGCAGCTTTGGTTGCCGGTGCGGTACCAAAAGCGTTGCGAATAGTTTGTATAGCTCTTTTTCATCATCTCGGCATAGTCGTTCTTTTCGGTGTCCCATATTTCCTTATTTGTAATGATGGGAAACCGGTGAGCTGTTCCGTCTTTCAACAGGCTGGCATACCAATTGTACGAAAATCCCGACGATTGGCTCAGTGGCTTTCCTGCTATCGCAGCTGTTTCAAAACGTCCGCCTCCGTCCTCATTGTCAGATATATATCCCTGTTCATCCTTGTTTATCTTAAAACCCAATTCAAAGGCGGAAGGCAGTTCCAGCGGCAGATTGCTGCGATGCAATACACTGGCCTTGCCGGAAATATCCAACACCGAATTGACGGCGCGCTGCATGGTTTGTACAATATTCAGCTCGAATAAATTGCCGGAAGGTTGTGTCAGTTTCAGATTGAAAGCTTTGCAAAAACTATTGAGCCATTCGTCCGTTTTTACCTCCGATGGCAGGAATTTGAACAGGTCTATTGTTTCTGTCTTAAAATCCGAGGGGCTGTTCCAATCCATGGCCGCTGTGCCGTTGCCATCGCTATCGGCCTTGATCCAATCGGTCGATTTCTTGAAGGGTTCTATCTGCAAATCGAACTCAATGTGCTGATCCATCCACCCTTTTTTCCCGTTTGCATAAGCGGCATCACTCACGGCAACCAAGGTCAGGTGTTCGCCCTTTTCGAGCCAAACAACCTGCGACAAATGTCCGCTTCCTTTTGCGTCCTTTATGCCGGCAGCATTGAGGGTATTGCTTATTTCGTTCTCCTTATAACTCGAGCTTCCTTCGTCCACAACCATTCTGAATTTGCCGGTAGTTGAGAGCAAATAACCATTGAAATCTATTTCATACTCCTCTGCCTCAACGTCTTCTTCTATTTTTCGGAGTTTGGCATAACCCTGCGGATTGTGTATGGCCGAAAACACTTTGTTTTTCTGCGCATACGATTTATCCCAGCTCCAACCGTTTTTTATAGCCATGATGCGGCTGAAAGCATACTCGTCCGAGGGAGAAAAATATTCCAGGGGATTGCGGGCGCTCCGGTCGCTATTGTAAAAAACGCCGTCCTGTGTATCGCCCAAATCACCCCAACGGAAACCGCAAACCAGTTTTTCGTTCTGCACAGGGTCTATCATTTGCACACATTCGGTATCGGGAAAGGGAAAATAGAAGACGGTGGAACTTTTCCTGTTCTGGGGCAGATTTTTCTCATACAAATCGCCATCGGCTTTCAGCTCGGTCAAGCCGAAATCGCCATCGCCAAAATCGCGCAGCAGCTTCAGTTCGTAGCGCGAGTTGCTAAAGTTGTTGGCTTTTATGGGACTGCCAAAATAACTGCTGTTTTCGCCGCTGATAAAAACCAGTCCGGTATCGGCATCGCTTGCTGTTTTCGGCAAAATAGGATGACCGGGCGCATCCATTTGCAATTCGAGGCTGGCGCTCAGCTCTATTTTATACAATCCCGAATAAGGAACGGTGATGTGAACATGCTTGCGATCGGCTGTTTCTCCTTCTTGCTTCAGGTTTTCGGTGGTGTTGTTGTAAAGAACATTTGTTCCCTTATCGTCAATTTGGAGGTCTTGCAACATGGAGCAACCGAACAAGTTGACGCCATATTGCCGCCACAGGCCTGCATCATCGTTCACATAGCCGAATTTTTCGTAATCGTAATTCTGACTTCCGTTCGTTTTCGGCTTCCGGTTGTCCCACTTACCGCTCAGGGCTATTTTCCCCAAGTGTCCCCAATTCCATTCCTGCCGGTAATCGGAGGGATTCTGGTACGACATGTATAAATTGATGAGGCGTTCATCTTCAAAAGCATTGCCTTTTATCTGGTAGCCGTTTTTCCCGAACAACTGCCTTATTGTCTGCAAACAGTTGATGGATGGCGGAAAATTTTCTATGCCCAAGCGGACATATTCGTCCCAGCTATTCTTCGCTGTATAAGTGTAATTATCGCCCTCCTCGTTTTCGGGAAGCTTTGGCAATAATCCGTACAGTACAAACGGAAAAATGCAATCGGGCACACCTGCATCGGTGTTCATTTGATTAATCCCCGAAACCATGTCGATGAAATTGATGTTCCATTCCTCTCCGTTTCCTGTTTCGGTCATCTTTTTATCGCCGAATATCTCCTTAATCGTTTTCTGCGCCGGAACAATCAGGTTTCCTTTGTAGGCGCCGGATGTAATTTCGCTCAGGCGAAAACGCCCGTCAAAAATCGGCACGCTATTGACAATCAGCGTAGCCGGATAATCGGTGTTGAATTTGTCCTTCACCTCCTCCACATTGCTGTATCCGAATAAAATGTCATTCAAAGGCGTGGACGGCAGCGATACCGAATAACTGTATTGAGCATCCTTGGTATTCAATTCCGCAGGGTTTATCAGCACGCGATTGAGCCTGATTCCCAGTTTTTCTGGCTCCTTAATGTCGCAAAGGCGCCCATCTATATAAAGTTCAATAGTTGTCATTTTTTTAAGTTTAAAGTTTCAGGTTTAATTCTCAATTCATAACTAATACCGGTACTTCATTTCGGCCTGAAAAAGCTCGTCTTTTGAATTGTATTTCAGCGTAAATTCATCAACAATTACATAGCGCTTCGTTTTCAATTCATAGACTGCCTTCGATGCGCTTAGTTCGCGTAACCACTCAATTGTCTGGCGATTAACGGGCCATGTTCTCGCCACTTTTTGCTCTTCAACAAAACGTTGCTCCACGCTTTCAATCCGGTCGGAAACGCTGAATCCGGGCAGGAGGGTTTGATGGATAGTATCGGCAACCGTTTTAAATTCAAAGGAAGCTGTTCCGCCAAAATTGAAGCTGTCCCAACCACCGAGACGATTAAGAAAGGCAAAATCATTCACCGTATGCAAATAGCCGGGTAACAGGTTAAATACGATGGCTTCGGACACCTCAATGCCCTTGCAACACAGAAATACTTCCACCCTTCCCACTTTCTTTTCGCTTCCATCTTCCTGCTCTGCAACCAACTCATCCAAAGCCATCCCGATAGTATTCACCACGTTAAAACCGCGTTGGTTTTTCTCGTGAGCCACTTTTTCGCCGGTATATTCTCCCGATTGCGTGTAGAATTTGTACAATAATCCGATGTTTGATTCGGTCATTGTTATATCAAGGCTGTGCAAGCCATCCTTCAATATAAAGTTGAAATACTGTTTCTGCCCCTTTGTGTGAGTTGTTGCAGGACGATTGGTCAGGGGTTTTATGGTATGGGGATTCATTACATCGAAAACAAAATCATTCATTCCAGCATCATTCAGCGTATAGTCGTAGCCATTAACGATGTACATTACCGGCGAGCAATAAAACCGTTCGCTATTGAGCTCGTTTTTGCGTTTGGCGATAAAGCGGTAGTCGCAAATAGTGCCCGTATCGCACCAGTCCGTTGTGTGGAGAAAAGCGGCAGAATAAGCCATCCTGTGGCTTAGCAAGGCATTCAGATTGAACCAGATACGTTTATCAAAGTAAGATTTGGTAAGCGATGCGAGGTATTTTCCTCTATTCGGGTCAGCTGGTAAATCATTCTCTCCCAAGAAGATGCCCGTATCGGTATAAATGTCGAGTTCAATCAGGCAATTACCGGCATCTCCGGCTATCGTATCGGGATTTTCCGAATCGGCAGGGTCGCCCTCAAAGTCAATCACCGGACTATCCGATTGCAACTCGAAACTAAATGTGAATCGCGCCCCACATCCTTTCGAGCGAAATTCGATGCGGCTTTCATCATTTACCGGACTCACAAAAGGGATAAGCAATTCAAAATTATTTCTGAAAAACGGGCGTTTCATCAGGCAATCGCGGATATTCTCGGCCAAAATCACCGGATCGGGATTTTCCGTATCCACATAAAACAGAAATTTGTTGACATCCTGTTTGTTAGCCGTACCCTCCAAGCGATAGCTTTGCTTTGTCCTTATCTCGGTAATCTTGAACACGGGCATGTCGTCTCCCTCGCTATACTTGCGCACAATAAGCGTAAATTCGACAGGCTGCCCGACTGCACCAGCTTTGTTGCGAAACTCTGCAAAGGCAGGATTTCCGGCCAATGTAAGCTGTTGCGGAACGATTACATCGGCAATGTTGTTTTTCAAATAATATTCCATCATGTTTTTATTAAAAAGAATTTATTTGATAGATAAAATGGGGGGAATTTAAAATGATCCATCCAAGCAACATGAATAGGGTGAAAATAATTTGTATATCCAAAAAAATCCACTACTTTTACAAAGTTAATATTTAGATTTACAAGATAATCCAAAGTATAGCTATATGATTATTCGATATTTTAGAATGAAAGATGCTGAAAATGAAAGTATTTTCTTATTCGGGGCACGTCAAACAGGAAAAACTACATTTTTAAATCAACTTTTCCCAAACCTTCGTTATTACGATTTACTGAAAGCAGATGTATTTGAACGGCTAAATCGTCATCCGGAACTTTTACGCGAGGAATTGATGGGTTGTGTAGAAAATGAAATGATTATCATTGATGAAATTCAGAAAATACCCCAATTGTTGGATGAAGTACAGTGGCTGATGGTAAACAAAAACCTGCGATTTGTATTGAGTGGTTCAAGCGCTCGGAAATTGAAACGTACAGGAGCAAATACGCTTGGCGGGCGGGCTCTACGAAATGTTTTTTATCCCTTAGTCAGCGCTGAAGTCCCCAATTTTAATTTGATTCGCGCGATAAATAATGGTATGTTGCCCCGACATTATCTCATCGAGAATGCATGGAAACGGTTACAGGCTTATGTTGGAATATACTTACAGGAAGAAATTAAAGCCGAAGCCCTGGTGCGCAATTTAGGCTCGTTTAATCGCTTTTTACAAGCAGCAGCATTGACAAATGGTGAAATGGTTAATTATCAAAATATTGCAACCGATTGTGGGGTAAGCGCTATCACGATTAAAGAATATTTTTCCATTCTCGAAGACACGATGATTGGCTATATGATTCCGGCATTCAGAAAAACGGTCAAACGCCGCTTGATACAAGCTCCCCGTTTTTATTACTTTGATGTGGGTGTTGTGAACTATTTACTGAACAGGAAAAGCTTGTTACCCGGCTCTGCTGATTTCGGACACGCCTTTGAACATTTTGTCATACAAGAATTGATTGCTTACATCGGTTATTCCGACAGCGAGGACAGTTTGTCTTATTGGCGAACAAGCGGAGGTGTTGAGGTGGATGCTATTCTGGGCGATGCCCGTGTCGCTATCGAAATAAAATCGATCGGCGAAGTGCAGTCCCGGCGCCTGAAAGGCTTAAAGACGTTTGCCGAAGAACATCCGCAAGCGCGGCTTATCATAGTCTCATTAGACCCTGTGCCTCGTTTAAGCAGTAGCATAGAAGTGATGCCCATCGAGTTTTTTTTGAAGAAATTGTGGAACGGAGAAATTATATGAGCAGGATTTCCGGCCAATGTAAGCTGTTGCGGAACGATTACATCGGCAATGTTGTTTTTCAAATAATATTCCATCATATTTTTATTAAAAAAGAATTTATTTGATAGATAAAATGGGGGGAATTATCAAATTGGCAAATAAAACGCAACTTTTCTCTAGTATTGCATTAATTGTTAAGCTCTAAGCATTGAATAACCTGCCCCCTGTGGAGAGTATAGCCTTAGCCGACTATGCTGTGGAGAGGTTGGCGAGCCCTTTTTTATCTATCCGAAAAAGAGAAATGAATTACACACTTGCGAACAATATTAAATCGGCAGCCGGATACAATGTGGGAGGCATTACCCATATTTGGTTGCTGGATATAAGCAACTTTAGCGCCTACAAATTTGCCAACAGCAATTCGTCCGAACAGGGCATTGTTGAAAGTATTGTTGCCTCATCGCCGTTTATGGAGTTGGAAACTGTCAACGAATCTGCTTTTACGGAAGATTATTCCGACAATGTATTCCGGCAAAAACTAAACAGCTTTGTCTATCCTCTCAAAGCAAACAGCCTGAATAAGTTGTTGATAGCCGGTAACAACAAATACCTCGTTGCATTCCGTACGCCACAAGGCCGGTTCTTTGCTTTCGGTTCCGATGGGGGAGCATCCATATCGTTTACCCAACAAACGGGGCAGATGGGCGAAGCTTCGGGCTATGCTGTTTCCATTGTTAAAAACTCCATCTATCCTTTGTTTGAAATTCAGGACATTCGGAAACGAGTAATGCCTTATGTTTACAGGCCTGTGTTCACCGATGCTGTTTGCTGCCAGTTGCAGAACGGAAATCAAACCGGATACCAACTGGCTGGTTTTGTACTGAAGGAAACAAAAGACGGACAAGGTATAGATACAGATGGAAAATTATGCATCGAATCGGGACGCCGACAAGCGATACACCTGCTCGAAGGCACGCAAAATCCCGATTCCGACAGCTATGAAATAGAAGGTGAGTACGGCTACGATGCCAAAAACCTGAAGGGAATCTCCATTATCACCTACAATCCGGCACAATGCGCGCCCCATTTCCCCAATTCGATATACATCGACAACTCTCAGCTGGTTTTTTCGGTAGAAGATAATTTGGCCGTTACGCTTACCAGCCTTCACGAGTGGCAGCTCACACAATCAACCAATATTGCCGTTTGTTCTCCATCCAGCGGTAAGGCCGGAAGGAATCAGGTCGTTTTCAGCAAAACCGACGAACAGGGCATTGCCAATTTTGTATTTCAAAACCTGGTAACACACGAAACTGCGACCATCAACATTGTCAACCAAGAAAATGTGGAATGGGTACTGAAAGATGGTGAATGGAATGAAAACGGCATCTGGCTGATTTCGGAAAATTGGGAATAATCAAATAACCACCCCCTCCAACCTCCCCCTACTGGGGAGGCTCTGATAGCCCCCTCAGTAGGAGGGGATTGGGGGGAGGTGGCTTAACTAAAAAAACTATGAATATCGAAAGCGTCATAAACTACATCGTCCCCTTGCTGACGGCTATAACCGGTTGGCTATATGGACGTAAAAAACAAAAAAACGACTTCTTGGATGATCTCCAATCGTCTATCGACTTGTTAGCCGAAAAGAATAAGTTGTTGATGGAAGAAATTGTTAAACTCCGCAACGAAAATGCCCAGTTGCGTTACGAGGTGGAGGAATTGAATCGAAAACTCGAAAACGTTAAAACCATAACCAAAAAGTACAAAGAAGATGAGAAAGCAAAATAACCTGTCCCGCGGATTACGAAACAACAATCCGGGCAATATACGGATAAACAAGGACCGATTTCAGGGCGAAATCAGTCCATCTCAGGATGCGGCATTCAAGCAATTCACCAATATCGCCTACGGATACCGTGCCATGTTCGTGAGCCTCGATACCTACCGGAAAAGAGGGCTGGACACCATTGAAAAAATAATAAGCGCTTGGGCGCCCCCAGTCGAAAACAACACTCAAGCCTATATCAACGCCATTGTCAACTATTCGGGATTGCCAAAAGACAAGGTTTTGACCGATTGCGCCGGGGATGATTACATTAAAATAGTTGCCGCCATGTCCCAAGTCGAAAACGGTCTTCCGGCAATGATGATAGATATTGAGGATGGGTTTAGATTGCAATCAAAAATCAGAAAGCAATGAAGCATGAAAAAAGAATCTGTACCATTTGCGCCACAATCTTGCTGGCTTCCTGCAAACCTCCAATCCACTACATCCCCATCGAATCGCAAAGAACGGAATACACGAATAACTACCGGCGAGACTCGGTTTATCTGCACGATTCGGCGCTGATAAAAATGAAGAACGATACGGTTTATTTCGAGAAGTACAAAACCGTTTACAGAGACAGATTATTGCGCGATTCGGTATTTATACGCGATTCGATACAAGCGCCGTACCCGGTCGAAGTGCTGAGAGAGGTTAATAAGCCAACCGGCTGGCAAAATTTTTTGATGTGGTGCGGAGGAATTGCCTGCCTGCTTTTTGCCGGAACTATTGGCTATAAGTTATTCAAGGCAAAAATAATTCATTAGATTAGTGAGAGTTACAGCTCTGGTTTTTCGGCTTGTAACTTTTTTTCTATAAGCTGCAAAGCAATCTCCACATCTCTTTTAAAACCGAGCGAATCGCTGGGATCAAGTTCGAGGTAGCTCGTGTAATCTTGTTTTGCTTCCGCGAATCTTTTCTGCTCATAATGCAGGTTGGCCCTGTTATAATAAGTGATGGCCGAGGCTTCCAAGCTAATTGCATAATCGAAGTCGGACAGGGCCTCGTCGTACATCCCCAAATTATCCTGAGCCACCCCTCTGTTGTTGTAAACACCGGCATTATCGGGCATCAATTCTGCCGCTTCGTTGAAATCGGCCAAGGCTTTTTCGTATGCCGCTTGGTTGTTGTACATCGAACCGCGATTGTAGTAAGCCATTCCGTTGCCCGAATCAAGGGCAATAACCTGTGTACAAGCCTCTATTACACCACTTTCCTCGCCAATGCCGTAATACACAGCCGACAGGTGTTCATACACTTTCGACAGTACCTTCTCTTTCCATGCGGGAGTTTTATTGTAGGCCTCGTCATTCTCAATCCGTTCAATCAGTTGCTTCAATGCGGCTATTTTATCGGACGGACTTTTGATGCGGGCCAGCAAATTGTGTACGTCTGCCGAAAAAGAAGCCAGGTTATTGTTCGCTTTCTTCTTTTTTCTCGCCACATAAAAAAACATGGCCGACGACAAAAAAATAAGCAATCCAAAGATTATTACAAGGCTAAACATGCTCAAGGAATCCTTTAAAGCGCTACACGAGGTAAATAGTAAAGTAAAAAAGCTCATACAAATTATTTTCATATACATATTCGTCAAAAATAAGATAAATAACTGAAATAAGAAAAAATGATTATCTTTGTGGAGCTAAATAAACAAAACTAAATTCATCATGAAAACAATTACTTCAATTTTTTTATCCTTGCTGTTTTGCAGCATGGCAACCTTGAAGGCGGCTGAGCCTGTTGCTACCATCGTCTTTACCGACCCTACTGTTGCCACCAATATGGAGCTTTCGACTTCAAGCAGTACTTACAACGAGAATTATACCGAAAAAACAACCAAAGGCGGACAAAGTTGCATCTTGGTTCCGAGTGGCAAATATGCCTATATCAAGGTTGCTGACGCGGCTGTTTTGTCAACCGACAACAACCTGCTTATAAACATCACTTACTTTGACGAAGGTTCCGACAATCTGAAACTTCAATACAATGCTACGGCTAGTGTCAACTACAAAGACCAAACGGTGAAGAAGACAGGAACAAACACCTGGGTTACAGCTACCATGGCTCTAACCGATGCCTCTTTCCGAAATGCGCAGAATAATGGCGCCGATTTCCGTGTCAGCGCAACTTGCTACATACGCGAAATAACAATAACCAAAGGAACTTTAGACCCCAATAGCGAGCCTGCCATTCCGGTTACGGCGAGCGCCTTTTCCGAATTTAAAGGTAAATCGGTTGCCGGATACCAAGTGTGGTTTGCAACAGGAAACGCCACTTCGGGTTGGGTACATTGGTCGCCGGGAACACCTCCGAAATCGAAAAAAGTAAACTTTGAAATATATCCCGATGTAACGGAATACGATGATGCCGACCTGGCCCAAACAGCATTTGCCAATTTGGGGAATGGTCAACCGGCCAAATTGTTCAACTCGGCAAACGAAGGCGTTATCAATACTCATTTCAAATGGATGAGAGAAACCGGTATTGATGGTGTGGCCGTTCAACGGTTTTTGAGTTCGATAAGCACATCAATCGTTAATTCCAACCAATCTCCTTCTAACCGGATAAAACGAGCTGCCGAAGCTAACAACCGCATATTTTATATTTGCTACGACATTTCGGGCGGAAAAGAAGATACTTGGGCCGAAGTAGTGAAGTTCGACTGGGTATATAATGTAGAACGCAATAACGACCTTATACAATCGCCGGCTTATGCCAAAGTAGGCAACAAACCGGTGGTACAATTGTGGGGACCCGGATTCACCGGACGCCCGGGTAATGCCGAACAAACCATCGAACTGGTCAACTTTCTACAAGCCAGAGGCTGCTACGTGATAGGTGGAGTTCCTACCGATTGGAGAACCCTGACAGGGGACTCCAAGCCGGGTTATGCGGAAGCTTACCTGAAATTCGACATGCTATCGCCTTGGTTGGTAGGCCGTTTTAAAGACAACGCGGGAGCAAATAGCCGCTTCAACAATAATATGAAGCCCGACAAAACACTTTGCGATGCCCAGGGTGTTGATTACATGCCGGTGATTTTCCCGGGATTTGCCTGGTCGCAATGGAACCCGGGTAATCCGAACGATGCACCGCGAAATGCAGGAGAGTTTTTGTGGAATCAGGCAAAAAACATCAAGGCGCTTGGCGTAGAAAGCATGTATTTTGCCATGTTTGATGAATATGACGAAGGCACAGCTATTATGAAAGCTGCCACCGACTGGAGCATGATTCCTACCGACCAGTATTTTATGACCACCAGCGCCGATGGCTACTGGCTATCGTCCGATTTCATCTTGCGTACGGCAGGAGCCGCTATCGACATGCTGAAAGGAATACGCCCCGTAACACCCGGCGTGCCCGTTCCTCATTCCGAAGGCCCTGTTTATTACCGCAACAGTTTCGAGAGTATGACCACCCCCTATAACTATACCGGAGACCCCAAAGTGGCTCAAAACACAGGGACCTTTAAAGTGGATCCATGCTTTAAGAGTGCGGGAATTGAATCGAATGTGAATAGCGCCGGTATAACAGCGCCCTCAATACAACAAAATACCGAGGCGCGAAGTGGCGCCTATCTGGCCCGAATATCGGGTACAACCACCATCACCGCAGACAAAACAACCAAATATTATTACAGAATATCGGAAACAAAAATACCCATTATACCCAATATGCGACTTTCGTTCTGGAAAAATACGGTGGACGAAAACGGTCGTTATGCGTTTGTTGATATTAAGACCAAAACCGGTAAAAACCTGCGCGATAACGGATACACAACTACCGCAGGCGAAAGTATGCAGCCCGGTGCAGGACACGGAACCGCTGGCGCAGGATGGGAACATTTTGTGTGTGAATTTGGAGAGGGCGTTTTATTGGGCGACACCATCACCAACATTGTTATTGGCTACGAAAAAGCAGGAGCAGGCGCATTGGCAGCCTACTTCGATGATTTCCTTATAGACGATGGCACTACCATTATTGATGCTATAAGCAGTAGCTCGGTTGAAAACGCAGGCAAGGTGTATGTGGCTAACGGTCAGCTGATTGTTAACGGATACCCATCCAATGCCGTTGTTTCTATCTATAACATAATGGGACAAGGCCTGAGAAGATACAACTATGTATCGGATGAAATGAACGTGGATTTACCGGCTGGTATCTACATTGTCAAAGTTCAGTACAACGGAAAAACTGATTCGTACAAGATTCTTGTGAAATAGTAATATTGCTTTATTTTCAGGCATATACATAGCAAAGAGCATTCCCCGAAAAACGGATGCTCTTTGTCTTTTAGGGCTATTCGGAAAAGAGAAGAATGAAAAATAACGGGAACAAATCGCAAATTAACACTCTTCAAGAGAAATAGTTTAAGAAAAGTTATTACTTTCGCGCAAATAAGATTATGAAAGAACAGTTGACAGACGAAGATATTTCGAGAAAAAAGACCTTACTCTATACCTCGTGGATAAGTATCGTTGGTAACGCATTGCTGTCGGTAACTAAAATTGTGGCCGGACTGCTGGCCGGTAGTTTGGCTGTTATAGGCGATGGGATAGATTCGGCAACGGATGTTATCATTTCGCTGGTCATGCTTTATACGGCACGGATAATGAGCCGTCCACCCGACCAAAAATATGTTTTTGGATACAAAAAAGCCGAAAGCATTGCTACCAAAATGTTGTCGTTCGTTATCTTCTACGCCGGCATACAAATGTTCACATCCTCTATCGAGAGCATTTTTTCGGACGAAAAAAAGTCCATGCCCGGACACCTGGCCATATACGTTACCATCATTTCGATAGTCGTGAAACTGGCGCTGGCTTTGTACCAATACAGGCAGGGCAGGCGAGTGAACAGTTCGATGCTGGTAGCCAATGCTAAAAACATGCGCAACGATGTAATTATCTCTGCGGGCGTACTGGTCGGATTGGCTTTCACCTTCGGGTTGGGGCTTCCTATTTTGGACTCCTTTGCCGGTTTGTTTATAAGCTTGTTTATCATCAGGTCCTCCATCGGCATCTTCATGGACTCGAACGTTGAACTGATGGATGGCGTGGCAGACACCTCCGTTTACAAAAAGATATTCGATGCCATCGACCTCATTCCCGAAGCATGCAATCCGCATCGGGTGCGTTCGCGCCAAATAGGCAGTATGCACATGATAGCCCTTGATATAGAAGTAGATGGCGAGATGACGCTGAATCAAGCGCACGATATTGCAGACAAGGTAGAAGAAAGCATCAAGAAATCGGTAGAAAATGTGTACGATATAGTGGTGCATGTCGAACCTAAAGGAAAATGCCATACCGTCGAACGATTTGGATTGGATAAAGATATGATATAAGATTTTGTAATATTTAGCCCTGTCAATACCACGAATTTAACCAGCTGTATTATGAAAAAAATTGCCCTTGTGTTAAACAACCTCAGTTGCAAATAGAGACAACAACAGATTCTTACCTCATTACCTCATTTTCTTAACTTAATGACATTGTGCTTTAGCTTACGGAAAAGACAACCCACACGGCGACACTTGGATGCTGTACCAAGCGCTGTCCCATGCGGGACTAAACACAGGGTCTTAGCTTGCATCGTCAAAAACAAGCCTTTTTTCGGGAATAAATTTATTTTTGAACGAATATTTGTTGTATAACGCAAAATAGCGGGATACCTTTGTTAAGGTTATCAAAATAAAAACAGTTTATTGAAATAATATCTCTTTTCATCCGTCTTAGACCTTAGATACGGTATCTGACTAATCAAATAAAAACGACTAAATTTATGTACATTAATAGTATGGTATTAAGAATAACATTTGCCCTGATTTTTCTGGGCTTTCTATCCGTGTTTACGCTTTCGGCGCAACGCGTCCAGCAATTCACGATTGGCGGAATAGTGAAGGATGCCGAGACAAACGAAACTTTAATAGGAGTGCCCGTCGGCGTAAAAGGCTTTTCGGGGAAAGGAATAGCCAGTAACGAGCACGGATTTTATTCCATCTCGCTTCCCAAAGGAGAATACACATTGTCGGTGTCGTATCTGGGCTATGAATACAAGGAGCTGAAAATAAGTTTGGACAAAAACCTCACACAAACAATCTTATTGAAGCCCATGTCTGTTGGCTTGGAAGAAGTGGTGGTCGTGAGCCGGAAATCGGACGAAAATGTTTCGAGCGTGCAAACCGGCGTCGAAAAGATAAGCATTCAGGAAATAAATAAGTTGCCCGTATTGATGGGGGAGCGTGATGTCATCAAGGCCTTCCAGTTGTTGCCCGGGGTGAAATCGACCGGCGATGGCAGTAGCGGCATGTTTGTACGTGGAGGGAGCGCCGATCAGAATGCCATATTGCTGGACAATGCACCGCTGTACAACGCCTCGCACCTGATGGGCTTTTTCTCGACATTCAACTCGGATGCCGTTAAAGATGCCACTTTATATAAGGGCGCTATGCCCGCGCAGTATGGCGACCGCCTGGCTTCGGTGTTGGATGTGCAGATGCGGGATGGCGATAACCAAAACTATCAGTTTGGCGGAGGGATAGGTCTTATCTCATCGAATTTAGGTATCGAAGGGCCGATTGCGAAAAATAAATCCTCCTTTCTGCTAACCGGAAGACGGACTTATGCCGACATGATTGCGCGTTTGTCGGGAGCTGATGACGCTCAGAACGCCACACTCTATTTCTACGACCTGAATCTGAAACTGAACTGGGTTGTGTCGGAAAAAGATAAATTGTTCTTTTCGGGTTATCTGGGACGGGATAAAATGGCGGTGAACAAGGCGCTTGCTACCGATTGGGGAAATACCGCCCTGGCCTTGCGCTGGAACCGAATCCTTAACCCCAAGATGTTTATGAACTCTTCGCTCATCTACAACCAATATTCGTATGATGTGGATGTGGATATGGGTATGAATATCAAGCTTTCGGCGGAAATTGACGATTATGTGTGGAAGCAGGAATTTCAGTATTTCCACAGTTCCAACAATACCTGGCGTTTCGGATACAGCACGACTTACCACGATATATCGCCCGGAAAGAATGACTCCGATACGGCCAAGTGGAATCTCAAATCGTTGCAACACCGCTTTTCGTGGGAAAACGGGATATATGCCTCCAATACGCTGAAATTATCTGATAAACTGGAACTTATCTATGGCGTTCGGCTCTCGGCTTTCTCGGCGCTGGGCAAAGGCGATTTCTATACCCTCAACAACGAACACGAAATAACGGATACGCTTTCCTACAATTCGGGCGAATTTGTAAAGACCTACTTCAATGTAGAACCTCGCCTCTCGGTGATGTACAAACTGAATGAAGTATCCTCCCTGAAAGCGGCTTACGGACGGACGACACAAAATATGCACCTGATTTCCAATTCGTTTATGATGGGGCCTATGGACAGGTGGACATCCAGCAACAACAATATAAAGCCGCAAATAGCCGACCAGATAACCTTGGGCTATTTCCGGAACTTTTCCGATAACGAATACGAATTCAGCGTCGAAGGGTACTACAAGGATATGCGGAACCAGATTGATTTTAAAGACCATGCCGATATAGCCCGGAATGAGGGCATAGAAACCGAATTGCTGTTCGGAAACGGACGCGCTTACGGTCTGGAATTTCTGCTGAAGAAAAAAACAGGCAAACTCACCGGCTGGATAGGCTATACGCTTGCCCGCTCGGAAAAGAAAATCAACGGCATAAACAATAACGACTGGTATCCGGCTGTGCAAGACCGCACGCACGACATTTCGATTGTCGGGATTTACGAACTAAGCCCCAAGTGGACATTATCGGCCTCGTGGGTCTATTATACGGGGAATGCCATCACCTATCCCAGTGGAAAAGTCGTTTACGCCGGTCAGGAATACCCGTACTACAAAGAGCGAAACGGTTACCGTGCGCCGGACTATCACCGCCTCGATCTGGGCGCGACCTGCATACTGAAAAAACGGAAGAACTATTATTCGGAACTGTCGTTCAGCCTCTACAATGCCTACGGACGAGAGAATCCATACGCCATCAATTTCGATTCGAAGAAGGACAATCCTTCGCAAATAACGGCCTATCAGTATTCGCTATTTCGCTTTGTGCCGTCCATATCGTGGAACTTCAAATTCAGGTAATCAGAGATAAATACATTAATATATATAGAACTTATGAAAACATTTTCAGCCATATACACGCTCATTTTATTCGCCGCTTTAATGCTGTTCTCTTCCTGCAAAAAGGAAATTGAGTTGGATTTAAGGTCGGTAGAATCCCATCTGACAATTGAAGGAACGATTCCTTTCGATTCGCTGGCAAAGGTAAGTCTGACCAAAACCAAGGACTTTTTTAGCGATAACAGCTATTCGCCGGTAACGGGTGCAATAGTTACCCTATCGGACGATGCCGGTAACACCGATATATTGAGTTTAAAGCCCTCGGGATTGTACGAATCGGAGGTAATTACCGGCGTGGAGGGGCGTACTTATCACCTGCGGGTAGAACTGGACGGCAAAGCATACACGGCAACATCCACCATGCCCTACGCGGTGCCAATCGACTCTGTAAGCATGTTTTATGTACCTGCCTTTGGGGAAGCTTTTCCAACCGTTCATTTCATCGACCCCAAGGGAATTGACAACTATTACCGGTATATTTTTCATATAAACGGGAAGAAGATGCCGGGAGTAGATGTCTCGTCGGATGAGGACAGGGACGGGAAAATGATTAGCCGCATATTGCCCTACGACGAAGAGTACAACGACAAAAAGAAGATAGAACAGGGCGATAAAATCTTTATAGAAGTGCAGTTTATAGATGAAGGGGCGCACAAATTCTTCCGCTCATTAGCCCGGATGGGAATGAGCCAGGCAAACCCCATAAGCAACATCGAAGGCGGCGCATTAGGCTACTTCAGCGCCTACTCGTTTTATCAAACCTCGGTAATGGCGGAGTGGTAAGCCCCTCCAACCTTCCCGTAGGGGAGGCTTTAGAAGTCCCCCCACGGGGGATTCAGGGGGCTTTTACCGCAGCCATCACCCCGTCAATCTGTGCCAAAGCATACATGCGTCCGTAGAACGAATAGCCGGGGTTGTATCCTTTTTCGGCGTCGTCCAGCATCAAGCGTCCGTGATCTACGCGCATGGGTAGTTGCGGGTTGATCTTTTCAAATATGCGCACCAGTTCAACCAAATGCCCGCGACCTTCGAGGTGGGGGGCTTCGATAAAATTGCCGTCCGGTAGAATGGTGGTACTGCGCAGGTGAACAAAGTGGGTGCGCCTGGCGAATTTTCGTGCCAACCCGGGTACATCGTTCTGTATGCCCGAGCTGAGCGATCCGGCGCAGAATGTCAGGCCATTATGTTGGTTATCAACCGCTTTCAGAATCCATTCTATGTCTTCAGCGCTGGTAACAATACGCGGCAATCCCAGCATCTGGTAGGGCGGGTCGTCGGGATGAATACACATACTCAGCCCATATTGCTCGCAGACAGGCATAATGCGACTGAGGAAATACCGGAGGTTTTCGCGCAATGTATCGCGGTCGATGCCGTCGTACAACGCCAGCAGCTTGTTGAAAATGGCCACCGGATTTTTATCGCCGTCTTTAATATTTCCGTTTATAAATCCTTGCGTCTTTACAATAATGGTGTCAACCAGCGCATCCTTTTCCTCTTTGGTAATGGTTTTATCCAGTTCATACACCTTTTTCAGTTCTTCGGCGGTGTAATCTTTTTCGGCGTCTTTCCGTTTCAGAATAAAACAATCGAAATAGATAAATTTCAGCCTGTCGAAGAAAAGGGAGGAGGTACCGTCATCCCATTTAAAATCGAGGTCGGTGCGTATCCAGTCGATAACGGGCATAAAATTATAGCACACGGTTCTTATGTCGGCCTTTCCCAAATTCGCCAAACTCTCGATGTAGTTGGCAATCAATTGTTCGCGGTTTTCGCCGCCGTATTTTATAGCTTCGCTCACCGGCAGGCTCTCCACCACCGACCAGCGTAAACCCGCCTCTTCGATGTATTTTTTCAAGTCCAGAATGGCTTCCAAGGGCCACACTTCGCCATTGGGTATATCGTGCAGGGCCGTAACAATGCCTTCTACGCCAATTTGTCGTAGCATCGGCAGGGTTATTTTGTCCTTCCTGCCAAACCATCTCCATGTTTTTTCCATAGTTATACGCCGCTAAATGCGCTGAAACCGCCATCCACAGGCAACACTACGCCCGTAATAAATCCGGCAGCCTCACTGCACAAAAATTGTACTGCTCCGTTTAGTTCCGAAATATCGCCAAAGCGTTTCATGGGTGTTTTGGCCAGTACTTTTACGCTTCTTTCGGTCAGCGAACCATCGGGGTTAATAAGGACAGCGCGGTTTTGGTCGCCGATAAAAAATCCGGGGGCAATGGCATTTACGCGAATACCGTCGCCATATTTCAAGGCCATTTCGGTAGCCAGCCACTGTGTGAAATTGCTGATTCCGGTTTTTGCCACCGAATAGCCCGGCACGCGGGTGATAGCCGAATAAGCCGCCATGGACGACACATTAATAATACATCCGCTTTTCTGCTTCGACATCACTTTGCCGAAAACCATGCTGGGATATACCGTTCCGTTCAGGTTGAGGTTGGTAACTTTTTCCCAATCGCTTATTTTCATGTCGAAAAACTCCTGGTCGGGCGCCAATGTTGCTCCGGGCAGGTTTCCGCCTGCTATGTTCAGCAGAATGTCGATGCGTCCCCATTCGGCTACTATTTTCTTCGCCACATTCTCAAGGCTTTCTATATCAAGCACATTACCTACTATGCCCAGTACTTCTCCTCCCATATCGCTGAGTTCTTTCACCCGGCTGTCCAGGTTTTCCTGACGGATGTCGATGGCTACGACTTTTGCTCCGGCCTGTACAAAACTTTTGGCAATGCTGCCTCCTAATACGCCACCGGCGCCCGATATTACGGCTACTTTTCCGGCAATGCTAAACATTTCGTTCATAATATGCTATTTTTTATGGTTTGTAAATAAGATGGCAAACTAAAAAGCAAATGAGAAAAAAGCGACCACGTTTAACCGTAATCGCCTGATTATAAGAAAGTGATCTCGTTGAGATTCGAACTCAAGACCCACAGCTTAGAAGGCTGTTGCTCTATCCAGCTGAGCTACGAGACCGTCCCTTTTTGCGAGTGCAAAGATATACAAATAAATGAAAAATGAAAAATGAAAAATGAAAATAATTAGGGCAAACGCATGAAAATCTTTAAGGCTGAAAGCCTTTAATAACCCAGCCCAACGCAGCGCGTTGGGTTAAGGGCGGACATCTGTGGTCGGGCTGTAAGCCCAGCATAGTGATATGTTACCCCTTTCAGGGCGCAAAATTGTATTGGCTATTTTTCCCAACGCGCTGCGTTGGGCTGGGATATTAAAGGCTTTTAACCTTAGCCTATTCGGACTTTTTTCATGCGTTTGCCCTGTGAAAAATAATGCATCTTTTTCGACTTCCTGCTCGTTTCTCGGCAGGAGCGCGGATATGACGGAGGAAAACACGGAAACCAGCGAAAGGACAATCAGGTACACCATCCAGCGTGCAGGCTTGCGCACCGGAATGTCCGCATCATTTGTCCGGCGATAGTAGCGGACAAGCAGACGGGCGATAAAGCCATAGTAAACAAATACAAAAAGCATCCGCAGTAGCGGTTTTGTTGTAAAAAACCGCGAATAAGCCTCATATTCCCCGGCTACGACTAATTTCCTGCTCGCCACAATTTCCACCTGCGCTTCAAACGGGACAAACAGCGACCATAACAGGAATGCCGCTCCAATCAGTGCAGGAACCGGATAATGCCACGGCGAAAACTGTTCCGCCTGTTCCAGCCGTGTCAGGAAACGGATTACGCGGTAAAAGAATAGCGGAGCTAAAATGAAGCCTGCCAGACAGGGAATGTTCAGGACAACAAACGCACAGGGAAAGATATAATAACAGAAAATGGTAAACCATGTAAGGAATGTCATTGACAGATACAGGACAAGAATGGTTTTCAACGTCTTTTCCTGCCGCGTCAGGCAGTTCATGCGCGCGAAAGCCGTCAGTATCATGCACGTCCCGGCTGTGAAGACGGGGATAAGCATGGCAAGCATGGCGAGGTATAGCTGAAAATCCATTGTCGTGTACGATTTTGCCTTATTGATTGAGTTCCCTTTTCATAAAAGATTCAAGCAGTTTTTTGTCGGGAAGTTTGAGCAAATATTTGGAAACAAACAATTGGTCATCCATTCCGGAAGTTGAATACCTCACCACATCATCATCTTTTTCATCACAAAGAATAATACCGATTGGCAGATTATCGCCTTCTGCCATTTCGTTTTCTTTATAATAGTTAAGGTACAAATTCATTTGTCCGGCATCGGAATAGTCGTACTCTCTTATCTTTAAATCAATTAAAACATTGCATTTCAATATTTTATGATAGAATACCAAGTCAATTCGATAATGCTTATTGTTGAAAGTGATACGTTTTTGGCGTGCCTCAAAGCAAAATCCGGTTCCAAGTTCCAATAAAAATTCCTGTAAATGGGTCAATATTTGCTTTTCCATGTCAGTTTCATTGTATTCCGGTTTTTCGTTCAAATCAAGAAATTCCAAAATGTACGGATTCCTGATAATTTCCGAATTGGTTTCCGGTTTAAGGTTTTTAATTTTCGCAATAATGGCTTCCTTGTTCGTGGACATGACTGTACGGAAAGCAAGCGAAGTATCAATAGCGCGTCTCAACTCCCTGATATTCCAGTTATTTTTAATGGCTTCCACTTCATAAAAAAGCCGTTGCAAGTCATCATCCACACGGATTAATTCGATAAAATGTGAAAATGTCAGTCTGGTCAGCAACAATTCCGGCGGTAAAATCATTTCTTTGTCCAATTCGGCTGACACTGTCAGCCGAATGTTGGTATCATTAGTAAATATCTGTAAATCAGATAATTGTTTGTCATTTTTCAATTTGGCTGACACTGTCAGCCAAATTTGCGGATAAGTCGTATAGAACAGTCTGCATGCATTTAATGCCCTTCGATTCAAGCCTTTTAATCCTTTTGATTTCAGCCGTTTGGCTATTTCCTCCAACAAGTTAGCTCCATACTGCGCATGGTCTTCCCCATTTTGCTCATACTCAACAATATGACAGCCGACAAGCCAATTCCTCACGGTTAAGTTTAAATTAATGGCTTTCGTTGCATTATTTTGCAATATGCAATGTGTTTGATAAACATTATTTACCAGCTCCTCAAAATTATTTTTCTCTGTAAGCAACATATTTTTTCTATTTTATCCGGCTGCAAATGTACATAAAATTCTCCAATTTCTCCTATTTTAATCACATGAATAGAATTAATCATTTGAAAACCAGTGAATAAAAACTCTATTTTCCTGTCAAATCGTAATCTAAGATGAAAAAAATATACGAATTGTCACCAAAAAAACACCCCAAAATACGATTTGACATGAAGAAATATACGAATTGTCCACTCGATTATTTTTTTGCATATTACCTTTGCTGCAAAATAGAAAAAGTTGGTAATGATTTTACAGAAAAGCGACAGACAAACCATTACGACTGCCTCCCCGACACAGTCAAACGCCTTATTTATAGGTGTTTACAGCCTTATTAGGGGGGGTAAATCGCTCATATTCAACGAGTTACAAGCAGACAAAAACATAAAAGACACAGTTATGGCCGTACCGGATTCAGTTCCGGTGCGGCTTTTTATTGGGAAAAGAAGAGAACAAATATATTATTTAAAAAATCAATGATTATGAAAGAATTTATTCGATTAGACCGCGAAAGTCCGCGCGACGAAGCACATGTAGAGTTTCACGAAACAGCCCATACGATTATCGCGCGCTTCAATCCCGCGTCGTTGGGCATTTCAAACAAATCCCGCTCTTTCGCGGTAATACTCGCCTTCGCGACGCTATGCTGCTTCATACCCTTTACGGCGTATGCGGCGGCGACGGCGACCGTCACCAACAACAGCGACGGCACGGGCAGTTTGCGGCAGGCCATCGCCAATGTGGACGACGGCGGCACTATCTCCTTCTCCTCCAATATGGCGGGGAAAACCATTGACCTGACCGCAGGGCTGGAAATCAGCAAAAGCGTAACCATCGTAGGCAACGGCGTTACGCTCGACGGCAGCGGCATCACCCCGGGCGCAAATTCGCAAATACTCCTTGTCAGCGCCTCCGGTAAAACCATTACCTTGAGTGGGCTGCATTTCAGGAACGGCACAGCCGAAAGCGGCGGCGGAGCCATCCGTAACAATGGCGGTACGCTCAACCTCGAATCGTGCGTCTTCAGCGGCAATCAAACTACCGCCACCACGTCCGACGGCGGAGCGATATACAGCACCGGCAGTACGACTACACTGAATGTGCGCGGCTGCACCTTCTACAACAACAGCGCAAGCGCCGGCGGAGCAATATGCAGTTACAGCGGCACTGTGACGCTCACGGGCAATATCTTCTTCGGCAACACCGGCGCCGCCTCAAACCGCGGCAATGTGGTACACAACTACTCCCAATCGACATGCTCCTCCGGCGGCTACAACGTATCCGACAAAGCCACCGGTACGGACAACACGCTCGGCAGCGGCTTCACCTTCACCACGGGCGACATGCAGGAAACCACCCTGCCGTTTAACACGACCACCTTCGTTTCCGCGCTGACAAGCGTTCTTATCGTGCCGTCAGGCTTGGAGAACTTCCCCGCGACGGATTTCAACGGCGACACACGCATATTTCCGAACGGCGCGGCGGGGGCTGTGATGAAAACGAGCCTCAGAGTCGTTACCAACGCCAACAACAACGGCGCGGGCAGTCTGCGGCAGGCGCTCGAAACCCTCGAACTCGATACGCCGCTGGAAGGCGTCACTATCTTCTTTGCCCCCGGTATGGCAGGGCAGACCATTAACCTGACTTCAAGCATGGGACCAATCAGAAGAAGCGTAACCATCGCCGCCCCCGGTGTTACGCTGGACGGCAGCGGCATCACCAGCAACTCGAAGAATATACTCGAAATAAGCGGCATATCCACCAGTCAAACATTCACTCTGAGCGGGTTTCATTTTAAGAACGCCAATGACGCCATTAGCCATTACCGGGGGACGCTCAACCTCGAATCGTGCGTTTTCAGCGGCAACCGAGACACCAGCGACGGTGGGGCGATAGAGAACTACGCTACGCTGAATGTACGCGGCTGCACCTTCTACAATAACAAAACCGGCCCGGGACTCTCCCGAGGCGGAGCGATATACAACAGCGACAACGGTACTCTGATGATAACGGGCAACATCTTCTACGGCAATACCGCTAACCGCGGCAATGTGGTGTACACCAACGGCTCCGGAACGGTAACCTCCGGTGGCTATAACGTATCCGACAAGGCAAGCGGCTCGGACTACGCGAATGACAGCGGCTTCACATTTGCCATGGGCGACATGCAGGAAACCACCCTGCCGTTTAACACGACCACCTTTGCGCCCACGCTGGCGAGCGTCCTGATAGTGCCGGCGGGTGTGGCGGACTTCCCGGCGACGGATTTCTACGGAAACGCCCGTACCTTCCCCGGCGGCGCGGCGGGAGCGGTGGAACACAACGGGATTGTACTCACAGCGGGAACTGTCAGCCGCACAAGCGATACGAATGTGACGGTGAAATTCACAAGCAACAAAGCGGGGCAGTATTACTATCAGGTTGTAGCCGACAACGCGGGCGACCCGAATATTGACACCTCCGGCGAGGGTACTGCTTGCGGCACGAGCGAAGTGACCCTTTCGCCCGCGCTCACGGCGGGCGCATGGGATATTTATGTCGTCGTCAAGGACGCGGCGGGTAACGTCAGCGCATCGCTGAAAATAGACATTCCGGTACCCCTTTACACCGTCACGCTGAACGTCAACAAAGACGGCGAAGCGTGGAGCGACCACGGCAAGACGTTGACCTTGAAACTGACAGGCGAGGAAACGACCACCGCCGATATATCCTCCGGCACTGCAAGCGTTCCGAACGGGACGTGGAAAGTCTATGAAGGTACGACCGACACGGGCGCGACTATCACGATTAACGGCGCGACGGCAAGCGCGACGCTGAATTACTATACCGTTTATTTCTGGGTATCGACCGCGGGGTTGGCGAGCGGCTCAACAATCAGCGCGATCTATAACGGCGCGTCAATAAGCAGCGGAGCGGTGGTTCTTGGCGGCAAAGCTCTTGTGATTACGGCAAGCGGCGCGGGCGCGAGCATCTATACCTACGCTTGGAGCGGCGCGGGAACAAGCGCGCAGACAACAGACGCGATTACGGTTAGCGCCCTCGCTGGCGCGGTCAACGCGACCTGTACCGTAACGGGAGTGCCGATTACCGTAGCTAACGCCGACGACAGCGGCACAGGCAGTCTGCGGCAGGCAATCGCCGACATCGCCGACGGCGGAATTATCTCCTTTGCCCCCGGTATGGCAGGGCAAACCATCGCACTGACGACCGCAAGGCTGGAAATCGCCAAAAGCGTAACCATCGCCGGCAACGGTGTTACGCTGGACGGCAGCGGCATCGCCGCAGGCACAAATTCGCAAATACTCCGTGTCAGCGCCTCCGGTAAAATCGTTACCTTGAGCGGGTTGCATTTCAGGAACGGCAAAGCCGACGACTACGGCGGAGCCATCCGTAACGATAACGGCACGCTCAACCTCGAATCGTGCGTCTTCAGCGACAACCAGACCACCGCCTCCGTTTCCTTCGCCGGGGCGATATACAACAACGCTACGCTGAATGTACGCGGCTGCACCTTCTACAATAACAAAACCGGCCCGGGACTCTCCCGAGGCGGAGCGATATACAACAGCGACAACGGTACTCTGATGATAACGGGCAACATCTTCTACGGCAATACCGCTAACCGCGGCAATGTGGTGTACACCAACGGCTCCGGAACGGTAACCTCCGGTGGCTATAACGTATCCGACAAGGCAAGCGGCTCGGACTACGCGAATGACAGCGGCTTCACATTTGCCATGGGCGACATGCAGGAAACCACCCTGCCGTTTAACACGACCACCTTTGCACCCACGCTGGCGAGCGTCCTGATAGTGCCGGCGGGTGTGGCGGACTTCCCGGCGACGGACTTCAACGGCGCCGCACGTACCTTCCCGAACGGTGCGGCGGGAGCGGTGGAAACAGCGGGGATAATCACCGGTATAGACAACATTGTCGGCGCAAAATCCATTGTTTCCGAAAGCTATTACGACCTGACCGGCAAACCGGTGTCGGCAACGGCAAAAGGCTTTGTCATCAAGCGCACGGTTTATGATGACGGCAGCGTTATAAACAATAAAGGCTTTATTAAATAGCAAGCAGCTAAACAATTGTAAGGCAAGCCGCCGCATGGTATAAAAACTGTGCGGCAGCCATTGCAGGCAACCATACCGGCTACACTCGTTCATACCCGCGTTGAACTGGCGTCTTTAACAGGGGTATCGGGAAAAAAATGCGGCAATTTTTCTTTCCAAAGCAATTCAACTTGTTAACGAACAGATTGAATGGACAGAGAAACGACTGCTGGCGGAACTGTCCGCCGCGAATTGCCCGCTCAACAGTCAATCCCAAAACCTGAAAGCTCCGCAATGGACAGGCAGCCGTATGGAACTGATTGAACTTTTTTATGCCCTGCATGAGGCAAAATGTTTTAGCGGGACTTCACTGAAAGCATTGTTTGCTTCCATTGGTAAAATGTTCGGCTGTGAAATCACAAATTATTACCGCCTGTTTTGGGACGTCAAAAACCGCACGGCTGAAGAACGGACTTTTTTCCTCAACTCGTTGAAAAAAGCGTTATCGGATAAATTAATTCGTATGGATAGCCTCCGAAGTTTATCAAGGGCGATTTTTATACCAAAGTGATTATCTATCCGAAAAAGACATTTTCCGAAATGTCAAAAGAAGACCGGATACGCGCCTTTTTGGTTCTATGTGCAATTGTAGTGTTTCTATGTGCAATTAAATACATATTGATAATCAGTTGATTGCGATTAATACACAACCTAAAAAATACTGTCTGTGTGCATTTTTCAGCCTTCTATGTGCAATTGAAATTGAGTTAGAATATTCCGGCTGTTATCTATTTTTTTAGATAATTGATAAATTGTCCAGCGTCCAAGTTTGTCCGCAATAACCAATTCATCATGTTCCATTCTATATATCAGTCTTTTAGTTTGTTCACGGGTTAATTGACTATTAAACGCATCAACAAAATCCTTCATTGACACTTTTTCTGCCTTTTCAAAGCAACCCGCCACAATCTGCAAATCCCTCAACCTGTATTCTTTGATATATGCCGGTTGCTGTGCAATCTCGTAATACAAGTCGCCCAGCACATATTTTTTGTCTGCCGCGCTTTGTGATTTTATCAACCTTTCGCGCTGTAATTTTTCAACCGATAATTCGGACAAATCCGTTGAAATACCTTGCCTCACTTTATCTAATGTGAGCAAGTCAAACACATTCAACTTGTCTGCCCTGTGGTCTTGTATTTCATTGACAAAAATATAAAACGCTTCATCTACAATTTTTGCCCGCAAACACAAATCCACCTGATAATCATCTGTTTGCGAGTAATCAGGCAACGGTTTTCCTTCCATCAGGCAAATGTAATACATCTTATCAACACCCTGACCGGAACGCTCTACTTCCCCTGTCTTTTCCAATACTTCCATTACCCGCTTGTTACGGGGCTGGCTTCTGACTGTCAATATATTATCTTTTGTAACTCCGCTTGGAAAGCCACCGGAATTGATAATGTTCATGCTGTCGGGATATTGTTTAATAACAACGCTCCCCAAATCATTCCAAATCCGGTGTCCTACGGCATTCAATACCGCTTCCCTGATTACTTCCCTGTTGAAAGCCGGAATATCGTATATTTTGAATTTGTGTTGAACGTGCAGTAAAGGGTTGCTTGCCGGTTGATTGACATAATCCCAGATTTTGTCCAATACCGTAAAAAGCGATTCCTGAAATTCTTTGCGAGCCGTATAGGGTATCATTGAATGATTGAGGCGATATTCTATAATAACCTCTGCATTGGGCAGGTATTTGCGCAAGGCTTTTCGAGTACCGAGCAGAATCAAGGAGGCATAATTATATTTTCCGTTTTCAGATAGCCCCAAATCACTCAAAATCTGGGTGTCGGACAAAGTTTCAAATGCGGGATTTTTCTGCTTTCTGAACGCGTACCTGACTTTTCGGCTACAATTTGCGAGGAGCTGACATTTGACGATTTAGATAAAAAGGCGGTAGAGAAAATGAAGATTTTGTATGCCGATAAACAAAAAAATCCTTCTTTCCTGCAAATCAGGGTCATCGGCAATGCGCGTTAATTCTTCCGCTACCACCTGCTTGACATCGGCTTTGATTTGGTTGTAGTTGCGTTCAATTTCCGCCTGCATGACGCTTACGGCAACGAAGAATACGGATTCTATAACAAGCAGTTTGTTCCATATTGGGATTACGGTTTCGGCATCCGCATCAAGAACGTGCAGCTGGGGTTCAGCGGCAGCAACGGCTTGTCGGACTACAAGGGCGATGGTTTCAAGGTGAAGCAAAACGCCTATGCTGTCATTTGCATGGATGCTGTTTTGACATATTGACAAGCGCCAAATATATCTATCTGATCCATTAGCAGAAAGGGTTTGTCTTTGCAGCAGCTTAAAGTTAAACTCTTAAAGCAATAAATAGACATTAGAGTTTATATTTAAAAACACTAATTTCGCATAATAGAATAATTTACAGTAAAATAACGTGAGTTCGATATAACTATTACACAAAAGATTGATATTCAGCCGTCATCCGCGAGGTACGAGCGGGAAGGAATCAGACATCAAATTAGTAGAAGCAAGTGAGATTTTCTATATTGCTTCGTCGCCAAGGCGCCTCGCAATGACGCGCAAAATAACATAATCAACGGAATAATATTTATTTACATTTATTCCTTATATCAAACTCACGTTAAAATAAAAAAAATACTGTTGTCCAAAGCATAGAGTTTTTGGCTTAAAATTGTGTTTTTGGAAATAATGCCTTTAATAATTTTGCGTTTCAGCAAATAATATACTACTTTTGTCGCCGTAGAGTTATTTGAATTAGTGGTAAAACGCAGCAGCACAAGGCAGTCCGCTCGTTTCCATAGCGTTACCCAATCGACTTTCTCTTTCTATCAAATTCGTGTTTTTTAGGCGGTTATAAAAGAAATTTTCCTATCTTTGCACACAAGTATATACCAATCTTTCAATATACTCTTTGTAGTAAAGTGAAATTCATGGGGCTGACCGGTTTTGACAGCGAGATGAAGTGGTTTGTAAGCATGCAGTGCATAGTCGGCTGGCACTATAATCTCAGACGTCAAAAATTTAACTGGCAACGAAAATTACGCTCTTGCTGCTTAATCGAAGTATAGTAGATATAGCTTAATCCTCGCACATGTGTGGGGACGAGACATCACCCGGAAGCTGTGGCTTCGAAGCGTTCCGATACGGTGGTGCAGATAAATCGGAGATAGACCGCCGGATTCTTTGGCTGAGGGTTGAAACTAAAGAAGATAAGGTTTGAGTTGGTGGCTTCGGTCTTGCTCATTCCCGACAATTGAAGCGAAGATAAGCATGTAGAAAGCAGATTAATTCCTTGTTTGGACGAGGGTTCGAATCCCTCCAGCTCCACAAAAAATGGCATAATGTATTGATAATCAACTAATTTCAAAATAGTCTATTGGGGTAAATAGGTGAGACATTGAGTCTATACACACTAAATTATCTTAAATGGCTAATAGAAAAGTAATTATGGTGTTGCCACATGTTAATTCTTGTGGCGGCGACCTCTCTCAAAATTGGTACGTTGAATGGGCGTACCGCATTCCAGGGGTGGCAAAATTGCACAGGGAGCGCAAGTATGGCTGGCATATATATACCGATGCCGCTTCACGGATGAAGGCTATTGGCTTATTTATTCGGAAAAAAACGGCAGAACTTAAAACCGGCAAGCATTTGCGCGATGGCCGCAAGGTGGTGTATGAGGACATGCTTGAGTACGACAATGTGGCGAAGCTGTATGGCCGGCAGAAAGAAACGGTAATCACTATCCGAACTTATATGAGCGATTACCTGTCTTTCAAGTCTTTGGGCGTCAACCCCAAATCTATGCAGTCGTACAAGTCGAAGATGCGCCAGTTCTGCGCATTCCTCGAGACGAAGAAATATATGGAGTTGGATGTCGCTGAAATTGATACCGCTATCATTATTCAGTTTATCGAATCGATTTCGGCAGAGTTTTCGCGTGCCTCGGTAAAGAAATACAACCAGCAGTTGTTCAATTTTTTCGAGTACCTGCGGAAAGTCAAGAAGGTGATAGTCGCCAATCCTGTGTGCGACATCCCACGGATGGGCAGGGTAGTGGATCAGGCGCCCGAGCCTTTCCATGAGGATGACCGAAGGCGTTTGAAAGATGTGATAATGAAAAATGACATCTGGCTGTGGCTGGCCTGCGAAATTCAGTTTTATTGCGCCATTCGGCCGGGGACAGAAATCAGTTCTTAGTTCTGGCAACAAATATAATGAAAGTTTTAAAAATAATAAGCCCGCAGTAAAATTTACTGCGGGCTCTCCGGTCTCTGTCGGCTCCACTATATATTGCTTCTTAAGCCTTTCACGTTTAAGTCCTACATAGCTTCATAGCCTTGCTATTAAATTATAAATCTTCGTATATTTTTTACGATGGGCAATTTTTACGACCTTAACCGTAACGATTGCATCCATAATCGTATATATAATGCGGTAATCTCCTGCACGAACACGATACACACCCTTAAATCCTTTTAACTCTATATAGCCATTCGGTCGCGGATTTTCTTCTAAACCATCTATTTTATCCACGATAAGCCTGAATGACGGATTAGGTATTTTTTTTAATTCCTTATCGGCCTTTGGTGTAATTTCAACCATGTACTTCATATAGTAATACCTCTTTTTTTACATTCCCGTTCCTTCACCAAACTCCATGGAATCCCCTCTTTGTCCATTTCTTCCATAGCGTCTAATCCATCGAGAAAATCGGATAAAACTTCGTTGTCGCCATATCTATTCAGATCAATAGTTACTTTTCTTCGTTTACCCCTAACATCGGTATCATATTTTACTCCTGCAATTCGTCCCATAGCTTTCTGTTTTAATAGGTTTAGACCACAAATATATTAAAATTTAATCCATCTCCAACCAATCAGAGCTAAAATAATGCCGCCGGCTAAAATCACCAAGGCTATTCGTCCTGCCCAAATCTGGAACCAGTCGAATCCGGTCTTTCCGTTCACCTCCTTTACCACAGGGTAGGGGCGGGGGATGGTGTCGGTGCGTATCAAGGTATCTGTCTGTATTTTTGTCGCTGTCCGATAGCGGTACTTGTACATATATACCAGCTCCACGAAAATTGGCATAATGTATTTATAATCAACTAATTTCAAAATAGTCTATTGGGGTAAATGGGTGAGACATTGAGTCTATACACACTAAATTATCTTAAGATGAAAATAGGTGATATAGACTTTCACAGGCATAGCTTCAACGCCTTACTATTGGATTTTACTTGTGTCATATTTATAGAGAAAGTCCCGAAATGGTATTTGCCGGAACAATGCGATGTATGTAAACTGTTGTGCTGTGAACGGTGTAGATAATAGCCATTTTCTTGTAGTTCAGGCGGCGGACGTTGTGGCCGTATTTCTTTAATGATTGTTGCCGTTGTATGGCGTATATAGGCGCATGCTTTTCCAACGTACTGATGGCATCATATAGTTAGTCAATGTATCTGATAGCAGTAAGAGGTGTTTTATATACTTCATGTATAACAAAATCCAAGTCGTTTATATCCTCTATTGCCTCTGTCGATAGAAGTATATTATATGTCATGTTTTGATAATTTATGCATATCAACACCATAATGTATGCTAAGTCTATCCAATAGGGCTCCGAAAGCCTCTTCCATTGTATAGGTTCTTTCCCCGGCTATTGCTTCGGCAAGTTCATCCGGCATAGGGTAATCCAGTTCTACGCTTTTTTTTGATTCGAGTTCGCGGACTATTTGACGGCCTTCAGGTTTCGATACGTCTATGCGGGCTGTTACTATATTACTATTCATAGCTTTCTGTTTAAATTGGTTTCGGCAACAAATATAGTAAAAGTGTGTAAAATAATAAGCCCGCAGTAAAATTTACTGCGGGCGCTCATGGTTAATGACTTTCCTTACATTCTTGCGTATATTTTCCCTCTGTGGTCTATATCGATGATATAAACAGTTAAAATTTTATCTTCGATTGTATAAACAATGCGATAGTTGCCTACGCGTATGCGGTATTTTTCCTCTTCGGCTTTCAATTTTTTGACGCCAAAAGGTCGCGGATTATTCGCTAATTCATCGACATGACTAACTATTAGCTTGTAATAATTGGCGGGAATGATCTTCAAATTTTTGAGCGCTTTCTTTTTGATTATGATCTTATACATAAATGCCGCGTCTTTTATTTTCTTTCTCGACTACGACCTTCCAGTCGTATTCATCCTCATTTTTCCCCTCCTCAATTGCCAGTAGGTCTAAAAAATCATCCAGCAATTCGGCCAGCTCTCTCGTCTCGGGCTTGAATCTGTCCAAATTAATGGTAACAGATACTTTTCTACCAACTGGATTGGTCCCGTAGGTTATGCCTGCAATTCGTCCCATCGCTATATAGTTTTAATAGGTTTAGACCACAAATATATTAAAATTTAATCCATCTCCAACCAATCAGCGCTAAAATAATGCCACCGGCTAAAATCACCAAGGCTATTCGTCCTGCCCAAATCTGGAACTAGTCGAGGCCTGTTTTACCGTTCACCTCCTTTACCACAGGGTAGGGGCGGGGGATGGTGTCGGTGCGTATCAGAGTATCTGTCTGTATTTTTATCGCCGTCATATACCGGTACTTGTACAGATATACCGTGTCTCCCTTGTTGGCGATGTAGGTGGAATCGTGTATATAGATGGAGTCGGATGTGTGGGTATTGGCATAGACGTTGCTAAACTTCTCCACCGGAATATATTGCGGGGGGGGAGCCTTGCATCCCTGGAGCAACGCGCTTAGCAAAAGACTGATTTTCAGCTTGTTTCGTTATCAGATATTTTATTGGAACAGAAAGAAATTTCCGATGATGTATTAAAAAAAATCAAACCCTTGCAATTTTTCGAAGAATATTTGAAAAGAGGTTATTATCCATTTTTCGTGGAAGGGAAAGACACGTATTTCTACCGTTTGGAAGAAGTAATAAATCTGATTCTGGAAATAGAACTGCCATTGCTTCGCAACGTGGAACCGGCATACGTTCCTAAGGTAAAACAACTGCTTCAAATTGTGTCCGAATCTGTTCCTTTTATTCCGAATGTCAGTAAACTAAGCGAAAGGATGGGAATCAACCGCGCCACTTTTATCTCCTATCTGAATTACTTGCAGGAAACAAAAATAACGAGACACCTACACAAAGACATTACAGGTATCAACAAGTTACAAAAGCCCGAAAAGGTCTATCTTGAGAATACGAACATTGCTTATGCACTGGCCGAAAACAACACGGACATTGGAAATATGCGTGAGACGTTTTTCCTGAATCAGATTTCATACCGGCATAGAGTGGAATTTCCTAATCAAGGTGATTTTTTTGTTGATAAAAAATACCTCTTCGAAATCGGAGGAAAAAATAAATCAAGCAAACAAAAACAAGGGGCTAAAAATGCGTTCATAGTTTCTGATAATATAGAATATGGATTCGATAACAAAATTCCATTATGGATGTTTGGTTTTTTGTATTAATTTGTTTTATCTTTACTTGCACTATTTGTATGAACTTGCGTAAACTTTACCCGTATTACACCCATAAAGACGCAAAATATAGCGTCTCTACAATCACGTCAAAAAATGAGAAAAAATTCTCAATTCTCCACTCTCAATTCTCAATTCAAAGTCTCACCTCAACCGTTTCTTCTCAAACAGCGGCCTGGATACCAACCAATAGACTACAACGCTCAAAACACACAGGCAGGCGGCGACGAAGAACAGTCCCTCGAAAGAGTAGATACCTGATATATAACCGCCTACGAGCATACCCAGCGCCAGTCCCAGGTCGAAGCCGACGAGGTAGGTTGAGTTGGCTGTTCCGCGCTGATTGTTTTCGGCCATGTTGATGTAGAGCGTTTGGAGGGCGGGGAACATCATTCCGAATCCTACGCCGATGAATAAACCGGCTGTGCAAAATGCGTAGATATTGTGGTAGGAAGCGAACGCAAAAAACGAGAGGGCGACAACGACCATTGCCGAAATATTCACCCAATGAATGTAGCCTTTATCCACCATGCGTCCGGCGAATATCCGCGACAAAATAATTCCTCCCGCCCAAAACAGGAAGAAAATTCCCGCATTCGGTATGTCGAGTTGTTTGCCATACTGGGCAACGAAGGGGCCGATTGTTCCCCAGGCAAAACAGGGTAGCAGCTGGTTCAGAAATATAGGCCACGAGCGAAGCAGGAAAAAGCGGTCGAGGGATATTTTCTGCCGCTCGACTTTTGGGCGTACCGGAGCTTTTATCAGCATAACGGCAATAATACCCAGTATTCCCATCCCCACAGCATACCACAGCAGGGTATGGAAGCCCGATGTTTGGTAGATATGGATAGCTATAAAAGGGCCTGTCGCCATGGCCACATTGGTAAATGTGCCGTAATAACCGATGCCCTCGGCACGGCGTTCGGACGGCACAAGGTCGATAGCCAGGGTGCTGGACGATACGGTGGACAATCCCCAGGTGATGCCATGCAAGAACCTGACGACAACAAAAAGCATAACCGTACCGGCAAAGAAGTATCCCGAAAAAATAGCGACATAGCACACAAAGCTAACCAGCAATATCTTTTTGCGCGAATACAAATCCACCATGTATCCCGAAAAAGGACGGATAAACATGATTGCTATGGCATAAGAGGCCAGCACAATGCCCGTTTTGGTTTGGGCAACACCCAGTTGTTCGGTAATATACAAGGGGATAGACGGCATCAACAGATTAAAAGAACATGCCATCAAAAAATTGGCTATACATACATTCAAATAGCCTGCTGTCCACAATCTGGGACGTTGTTTATTTTGTTCCATAACGCTAATAACCCTTTATAACCTTAAAAACTCAAACAGATAGAACAACAACAACCGTATTTAGTTCATCTTGTCGCACTACTATAACTTATGACCTACAACTTCGCTCAGCATTTCGTCCAAGCCCTTCCAAACCGAATCCACGTCAATCAGGGCATACTTTTCTTCAGCCGACAGTTGTTTGTCGGCAGCCCAACCGGGGTTAATATCCTTCAGCTCGATACCCCGGAACCTGTCCGATTTGTTTGGCAGCCAGTTCCCCATGGCGATGGACGGAGAATAAATGGCAAAAGAAGGTACATTCAATGCCTGCGAAATGTGGCGTGGGCCGCCTTCGTTTCCAAAAAAGAAATCGGAATTGGCCAGCAATGCCAGCAACTCCCGCAAGCTTTTTGCCTCCACATCCACAAAAATACGTTCGTTGTCATTCAATTCCCGGTATATTCTTTCGGCATGAGCCTTTTCGCGTTCGCCTGCATGATTGAAGATTAGCTGCACATCGTATTTTTCGAGGATGCGACCCACTACTTCTTTCATCTTTTCTATATCATACGTTTTATGCTCCAGACGCGCCGATACGGCCAGAACAATTACCGGCTTCGAGAAATCAATGCCTTTCGATGTCATATACCGGCGAAAACCGGCTTTTTCTTCTTCCCTGCAATAGAGCTTGAAAACGGGGTCTTTCAGCACCCGAAAATCTTTCTTCAAGGGGTCGAGCAACGATAAGGCCAGTTGTACATTGTCTCCTTTTCCTGTATATACATTGTTCACCCTGTAATTCTGTATCAGTGCATTGTACGACTTCTGCCGTCCAATGCGGTACTTGGTTTTGAGCGAGAACAACGAAAACGCCAATGTTTTTACGGTAGAACGTGTATCAATAATCACATCATAATGGCCTTCTTTCATAATCTGCCTCACCTTGTTTATATAGCGCAGGGCGCTGCTCATATCGTGTTCGCTGAACGTAATCAGCTTGTCAATATCGGGATGATGCTCGAACAAGGGAGCGATGTTGTCATTCAGCACATAATGTATCTGCGCGCCGGGAAAGGTCTTGCGCAGCGACGAGCAAATCGTTACCGACAAAACGGCATCTCCCACACGCCTGAATCGTATAACCAAAATTTTCTGGATTTTCATAAGCTTTTAAAGAATTACAGCCCCCTAATCCCCCGTAGGGGGACTTTTAAGCCTCCCCCACGGGGAGGTTGGAGGGGCTTTCAGTTTTCGCAGGAATGCCTTGCGGCGGCGCCATTGCTCGTCGTGTTTATTTTTTACGGCGATAGCTTCCTGTGTTGTTTTTTCTATATCCCATCCCCGTTTTGCCGCATAGCAGCGCAACACGTACTCAAACAGGTCCATTCGTCCCGTAAAGCGGGTCAGGTTGTCAAAGCATTCGTGTGGCGAGGGCTGCACACCGGCCGGAAAAAAATCCATCCGGTTGATGTCAATCACCAAAAAGCGGTAATGCTCGCCATCGAAGTGATATAGCACATTAGTTGAATTCAGGTCGTGATGCAGGATGCCTTTTTCGTGCAATTGGGCGGCAAAAGCGGCGAAGTCTTCCGCCATTGTCCGGTCAAACTCTTCCGGTTCAATCAGTTTTTCGCGGATAGGCGGTGCATCATCACTTGCCGACAAGTAATAACCGAAGCCGAAAAGCCCGTTCACCCACTGCTCAATGCAGGCAATCTCGCGGGGAGTATCTATTCCTCTGTTGCGTAATTCCATGGCATTACCGAAAGCGCGCTTTGCCTTGTTGCTACGAAAAAAACTATAGGCAACACGCTGAATAAAATTCGGATATTTAAAGCGTTTTACCACCACGCCCCTCAATACTTCATCCGTTTCATCCACAACAAAGCGTTTAATCACATTTCGTTTGGCATAAAGCACAGTTCCTCTACCGGCAAATGCCTTGGACAGATTTTTTACAAAATCCACCACGGCCACATTGCTTGCATATTCGGGGCTGATAGTTGTTTTTACCGTTTTCATACCTGCCGGGTTAATGGAGAGGGACTGCCGAATGCCGTTTTTATTTTCTGTTTCCATTTAAACAGGTTGCGGGCAAAGGTATAGTTGTAAAAATTATGCCAGTCCTGCATGGTGCGACAGGGATGCAGCGTTACATTTTCTTTGGGCAGCGAGGCATCCAGCCTGTCGCACAAAGTTGCTATATAATCAAACATGTTGTATTCGCCAAGCGTCAACTGTTTACAATCGCTCAAAATGGCTTTCCTGTTATCATACGCATTGGTGGCAAGCAGGCGGTCGATAATTTCTACCGTATGCTCGAAGTTAAAAATATCAATTTCCTGACAGGCTTCTGCCGGAAAGTAATCGGATAAATTGGTGCAGCCATAATAAAAAGGAAAAGTTTCGGCGAGAAAGCAATCCGAAATTTTTTCCGTCCAATAATAGGGCTGTGATGAATTTTCTATCGCTATGTGGTATTTGTAAGGGGCAAGCACATCCCATTTGTCGTCGAAATTGCGGTAACCCCGTCCAAACACATCTATTTTATCACCGTAGTGCATCTTCAGTTTTTCAACAAACCGAATACGGTCGAGATGCCCTTGCGTAAAGGCTTTATTGCTGGTGATAACGGATATAAGCTTGGTTTTTTGTGGTGCAGGCGATTGATGCAAGTTGTCGTAATCGAGCGAGTAACTGCAAGTACCGTCTGCTGCCTCCGAAAAACCGACAAACCAGGGCAATACGGGAGGGGCAAGAACCACATTGGGGTGCTTTAGTTGCTGCTGACACGAACAAACCAAACCAAACTGACGAACATATTTTTGCGGATAGTTCAGTACCGAACGCGGTTCGGTGGTGAGCATCAAGGTGTTTTGCGGCGCTACTTTACAGCTTTCGGCCTGTCTCAGTCCTTTTCCGTGTATCACCCAGAAGTCGGGTTCGTCTATTTCTTCGCCTGTATAAAAGCGATACCGCCCGTCAGACGAGAAACCCTTGCCGCCAGGGGTTTGGCGTAACATAATTTCGCCCAGATTCTTGCGATAGGGCGTAAATTTTACTTTGTAAGGTTCCTTTGCCATAAGCGTTTAAAATAGATTCCGGTTTTTCCTTGATTTAAAATTCGGATGTGAAATGAAATTTTATATCTTTAAAGTCTTTCTGAGCCATCATCAATACATAATTGGAATCGGCCAGAAAAACATCCCTTCCGTCTTTGTCGCGCGCCATGTATTGCGCTTTCCGCTTCTTGAAATTCTCGAGTTCTTGCAGGTTATCGCTTTCTATCCAGCAGGCCTTGTACAAGCTGACAGGCTCCCATTTACACTGGGCGCCGTACTCGTGCAGCAAACGGTACTGTATAACCTCGAACTGCAATTGCCCAACGGTGCCGATTATCTTTCGCCCGTTGAACTGGTTGGTGAATAGCTGTGCCACTCCTTCGTCCATCAATTGGTCGATGCCTTTCTGCAACTGCTTGGTTTTCATCGGGTCGGAGTTTTCGATGTATTTGAACATCTCCGGCGAGAAGCTAGGCAGGCCTTTGAAGTGCAGGTCTTCGCCCGATGTAAGCGTATCGCCGATTTTGAAATTACCGGTATCGGGCAAGCCAACTATATCGCCGGCGAAAGCCTCGTCCACGGTCTCTTTTTTCTGCGCCATGAATGCGGTTGGAGCCGAGAACTTCATCATCCGGCTGAGGCGGACATGCTTATAATTGATATTTCGTTCAAATTTTCCCGAACATATCTTCACAAAAGCGATACACGAACGGTGATTCGGATCCATATTGGCGTGTATCTTAAAAATAAAGCCCGAAAATGTTTCTTCCTGCGGATTCACGATTCGTTCCTCTGCCTGAACCGGACGGGGTGAAGGAGCTATTTTCACAAAACAGTCGAGCAATTCCTTCACGCCAAAATTATTCAATGCCGAACCAAAAAATACCGGCGCTATTTCGCCCTTGAGGTACAAATTGGTATCCAGTTCTGAATATACGCCATTGATAAGGCCAATGTCTTCCCGCAATTTGGAGGCCAGCTTGTCGCCGATGTAGTTCTCCAATTCGGGCTTGTTGATGTCTTTAAACCCGACCGATTCGGTTACGGTTTGCTTGCTTGGGGTATATAAATCGAGCTTTTCTTCATAAATATTGTAAACGCCTTTGAAACTGTAACCGCTATCAATCGGCCAGCTCAAGGGGCGCACGCCTATTTTCAGTTCCTCCTCCAGTTCGTCCAGCAAATCGAATGGGTCGCGCCCATCCCTGTCCATTTTATTGACAAACACCATCACCGGCGTTTTGCGCATACGGCAGACTTCCATCAGTTTACGAGTCTGTGTTTCCACCCCTTTTGCCGAGTCGATAACGATGATAACGCTATCGACTGCGGTCAGCGTGCGGAAAGTATCTTCTGCAAAATCCTGATGGCCGGGCGTATCGAGGATATTTATCTTGTAGTTATTGTACTCGAAACCCATCACCGAAGTAGCCACCGAGATACCCCGCTGCTTTTCAATCTCCATCCAGTCGGATGTGGCGGTTTTCTTTATTTTGTTCGATTTCACCGCGCCCGCCACGTGAATAGCGCCCCCAAAAAGAAGCAGCTTTTCGGTGAGGGTTGTTTTTCCCGCATCGGGATGGCTTATAATAGCAAATGTACGTCTCTTCTGTATTTCCTTATCCAATTCGCTCATCTCTGAAATTTTGAGCTGCAAAGATACTACATTATAAAATGAAAAACTAAAAGTTGAAAGTTTTAAGTTGAAAAGTAGCAGGACAAAGGTACGAAAAAAATCCGAATAGGTTAAGGCTGAAAGCCTTTAATATCCCAGCCCAACGCAGTGCGTTGGGAAAAAAATACAAATACAATTTTGCGCCCTGTAAGGGGCAACATATCAGGGCAAACCTGAAAAAATTTAGAAGCGCTATTACGGATGAGATTCCTCCCTTTGGTCGGAATGACTCGCTATTGGTGGTTTAAGGGATGAGGAAGTGGCGGCGAAGCCGCCACTTCCTCATCCCCTCTCCTCAAAAGGAGACAGTCATTCCGACCAAAGGGAGGAATCTCCTGCTCATATCAGCAACTTTACCGAAAGGCATAAGCAGTAAAATTTTTCAAGGTTTGCCCTATAAAAAGTAGCCCTTCCAACCTCCCCAAAGGGGCAGGCTTTAAAAGTCCCCCTCGGGGGATTAGGGGGCTTTAAGATTTATTATAAATAATATGGATTTATAAATACGCTACTTGTGCCTTTTGCTTATATATTTGCAATTAGGAAGTAAGAACATGAGAAAAATATATTCACATTCTATTTTTTCTAAACGGTAAGTAAAAACGGGACTGTCTCAAAAGTCTGTCATCCTGTGCTTGACACGGGATCTCCTAACAAACATCAACTGAATGTCAGGAGATTACGGGTCAAGCTTGCAATGACAAATCTGGTTCTGACGACTCAATAGCTGGTTTGCTAATTCTCACATTGGCTAACTGGTTTATTAATATGCTAATAAACAAGTAACTAATTCTCTTTGATTATGAAAAAATCATTTTTCACATACCTCATGTTGTTGGGTATGACAACTGTTTCGGCACAGGGCTTGAGTGAAACGCCGAAGAGTGTGGAAATAACTCCCTACCCCGAGTCGACAGATGTGGTTTCGGTGCTTAGCTTTGGCGCGAAGGCAGACGGAGTTACGGATGATACGGAGGCTTTTCAGAAAGCGCTGGAGTCTTTCGGAACACGGGGCGGAACGGTGTATGTGCCGAGAGGTTCTTACCTGATAGCCGGTTCGCTGAATGTGCCTCCTGCAATTACGCTGAAGGGCGCATTTGAATCGGTTCCCTCGCATAATGGTATGCGCGATAAGGGTTTACCAAAACCCGGCGACGATGGAACTACGCTGTTGATTACCGGAAACAAAGGCAACGAAGACGCCAAACCGGCTATCACATTAAATACGAACAGCACGCTCAAGGGTGTGGTGATGTATTGGCCGCTACAAAATCCCGAAAAAATCCCGGATGCCTATCCCTGGGGCATTGCCATGCGCGGCAAAAATCCTGCCGTATTGGATGTGGAACTCCTGAATCCCTACAATGGTATTGATGCATCGCACAACGAGCGCGCTTTGATTCGCAACATCAGCGGACAACCCCTCCGCCGGGGAATTTATGTGGATGCCATTTACGACATCGGGCGCATAGAAAATGTGCACTGGAATCCGTGGTGGAGCATGAAACCCGAGTTGTATAAATGGCAGATGGATAACGGTGAAGCCTTTATTTTTGAACGTACCGACTGGCATTATGTGATAAATACCTTTTGCTATGGCTATAATATTGGCTACAAGTTTGGCGCCAGTTCGGGCAGTAGCGGTTCGTGCAACGGAAACTTTCTGGGTATCGGCGCCGATGGTTGTCATACCTCCGTAAAAGTGGAGCAGAGCGCCGTGTATGGCATACTGATAACCAATGGCGAGTTTGTTGCCATGCGTGGCGAAGACCCTACCATGGTGGAAATAACCGCCGCCAATAAAGGAAACGTCCGCTTTGTGAATAGCGCTTTCTGGGGGCCATGCAACCAGATTGCAAAAATAAACGGCAAAGGAACAATCGGCTTCTCGGATTGTATTTTTGTGCAGTGGGATAAAGCCAAAGAAGGTCGGAAAGCCATTCAGGTAAACGGGGGCACGGTATTGGTCAGAGGCTGCGACTTCAGGCAAGACAGCCCTCAGGTTTATATAGGCAAGGATGCTGAACGGGCGATAATCAGCGAAAACACGGTTATCGGAAAAGTGCGGATTGAAAATAATATCAAAAACACTTTCATTCAAGGAAATCTAGGTACAAAATAACTTAACGCTACTATCATGAAAAAAATAAAAACCCTACTCGTGTCCCTGCTTGTTACAAGCGGTTTGTTTTTGTCAATTACTCCGGCTATGGGTGCGGATAAACTGATGGCAGGAACGGCTAAAATAAACATTACACCCCTAAAGCCCAAATATCCGGTTCACGATTCGTTGTATGTGCGTACGCTCATTCTCGATGCCGGAGGTTCCCGCATTGCATTTGTAGCTTTCGATTTGGGCGGTTATACCAATATCCCGCTGGCCGAAAAACTGAAGAGCAAATACAACCTGAAAGAGGTGTATTTCTGTCCGCAGCATACCCATTCTTCGGAAACGGCTCCGCGCGAATGGTTGGAAGGACAGGTTATATCCGCTATGGATAAAGCCTCAAAAAACATGTTTGAAGCCCGCATCTCGGGCGGACATCGTTACTTCCCTCAACTGAGTTTCAACCGCTTGGTGATGCGCGATGACGGACGCGCCCGCGAATCGTGGATAGGAGACGACCACTATCGCGCCGTTAATCCCGAGCGTATTCCGCATGGGTCGGTGGACAATGCCGTGGGTGTGGTTAAGATAGAAGATTTGACTGGAAAACCTAAAGTGTTGATAATGAACTATGCCTGTCATCCCGACGTGGCATGGAACAACTTCGAGATTTCCGCCGACTATGTGGGCTATGCCACCAAATATACGGAAGAAGCTTTTGACAACACGGTCAATTGCTTGTTTGTGCAGGGCGGGGGAGGCAACCAAGCGCCTCTGTTTAAGGACGGCGGACGCAAAGACCCCAACGACCCAAGGCCATCCAACTACGATTTGATTGACCGCATGGGGAAATTGCTTTCTATCGAAACGGTGAAGCTGGCAAAGGAACTGTATCCCAACCCGAACGATGTCCCCAATATTAAGGTGAAAACCGACTCCCTGCACTTTACCGGACGATTCGACAAAGAGTTGCGCTACAACGTCTATTTCTCCGTCATTTCCATCAATAACAGATACCTGATTGCAACCGTTCCGGGCGAACCTTTCATTAAATTTCAGATTGACTGGAAACGGGAAATGCAGCAGGAAGGCATCCCATTTTTCTTCGGATATACATGGAATGGCGGTAAATGGCCTATCTATCTGGCCGACATCCGCTCGGCAGCTTATGGCGGGTATGGAGCCGACCATGGCCCCAGTTTGATAGAAGTAGGCGCAGGAGAACGCATTTTCTCCAAATTACTGGAGACTTATTATTTGATGAACAATGTATTTAAAAAATAATTATATGAAATTCATTATTGCGCTAATTTTCGCTACGCTGTCCCTACTTCCACTAACCGGATTTGGACAAACTAACCAATCGAACGGAGGATGGATAGATTTTAATAAAAACGGGAAGAAAGATACCTTTGAAAACCCTTCGGCCAGTGAGGCGAGCCGGATTAACGACTTGCTGAGCCAACTGACGATAGAAGAAAAAATAAGCTTGTTGCGGGCTACCTCGCCGGGTATTCCCCGCTTGAATATACCCAAGTATTACCACGGCAACGAAGCGTTACACGGCGTTGTTCGTCCGGGACGGTTTACTGTTTTTCCGCAAGCCATAGGGATGGCCAGCATGTGGAACCCCGATTTGCATTATCAGATTGCTACGGCTATTTCGGACGAGGCGCGCGCCCGTTGGAATGAACTGGATTATGGCGCAGGACAAATCGACCGGTTCAGCGATATACTTACATTCTGGTCGCCAACCGTTAATATGGCACGCGACCCGCGTTGGGGACGCACGCCCGAAACCTACGGCGAAGACCCTTACCTGACGGGAGTACTGGGTACACAATTTGTGAAAGGCTTGCAGGGAGACGATCCGCGTTACCTGAAGGTTGTTGCCACGCCCAAACATTTTGCGGCCAACAACGAGGAGCATAACCGCTTTGTATGCAATCCGCAAATATCGGAAAGGCAATTGCGCGAATACTATTTTCCGGCCTTTGAAGCTTGTGCAAAAGACGGAAAGGCTGCCTCCTTTATGTCGGCCTACAATGCGATAAACGATGTGCCTTGTACCGCAAATCCCTGGTTGCTGACAAAAGTTTTGCGCAACGACTGGGGTTTCAGGGGTTATGTGGTTTCCGACTGCGGCGGCCCAAGCCTGTTGGTCTCGGCCATGAAGTATGTGAAAACAAAAGAAGCGGCGGCCACATTGTCCATCAAAGCCGGATTGGATTTGGAGTGTGGCGACGATGTGTATATGCAACCGCTTTTGAATGCCTACAATAATTATATGGTGTCGCAGGCCGACATTGACACGGCGGCCTACCGCGTGTTGCGGGCCAGGATAAGGCTGGGATTGTTTGACGCCCCTACATCGAACCCGTACAGTAAGTTAACAACGGCGGTAATTGGTTCCGAAAAGCACAAGCAATTGGCTTTGGATGCTGCCCGTCAGAGTATTGTGCTGCTGAAAAATAAGAACAATGTACTGCCGCTTAATCCGAAGAAAGTGAAGTCGATAGCTGTAGTCGGTATCAATGCCGGTTCGAGTGAGTTTGGCGATTATAGTGGCGCGCCGGTAAATGCGCCGGTTTCGATACTTCAAGGGATAAAAAACAGGGTAGGGAACGATACGAAAATTGTGTATGCACCCTGGAAATCGGCTGTTGATGGCAAGGAACAAATATCGAAGGAATATTTTCCCGAAGGTCTGAAAACCGAATATTACCCGAATACGGATTTGAAAGGCGAGCCAAAAGTGCGAACCGAAGAATGGATTGAATTTGAACCGGCCAATCAGGCTCCCGACCCATTTATTCCGGGTTTCCCCTTATCCATTCGCTGGACAGGGAAATTGCGCCCGAATATTACGGGAAATTATACCTTGTATTTTACGGCTGATGATGGTAGCCGTTTAAGCATTGACGGGAAAATGCTCATCGACCAATGGAAAGTGAGGAGCATCACCACCGATTCGGTATCTGTTTATCTGGAGGCCGGAAAAGATTATAACCTGAAAGCCGAATATTTTATCAACCGCGATAATTCAATTGCCCGTCTTTACTGGAAAATTCCCGAAGTTGGCAAGAAAGAACGCATCGACCTCTATGGCGAAGCCGGAAAAGTGGTGCGCAATTGCGAGAAAGTGATAGCCGTAATGGGAATAAACAAAACGATAGAACGCGAAGGCAAAGACCGCTCCGATATTCATCTGCCTGCCGACCAAATGGAATTTTTGCAGGAAATATACAAGCTCAATCCGAATATGATTGTGGTATTGGTTGCGGGCAGTTCACTGGCTATCGACTGGTTGAACGATAATATCCCTGCCATTGTAAATGCCTGGTACCCGGGCGAACAGGGCGGAACAGCGGTTGCCGAAGTATTGTTTGGTGATTACAATCCTGCGGGGCGTTTGCCGTTGACCTACTACCGCTCTCTGGACGATGTACCGGCTTTCGACGATTACGATATTACAAAAGGGCGCACCTACCAGTATTTCAGAGGGAAACCCCTGTATCCTTTCGGCTATGGCTTGAGTTACACCTCGTTCAGCTATACAAATCTTAAACTGGCCGACAGCAGAGATGTGGTATCCTTAACCTTCGATGTAAAAAATACAGGTCGCCAGGCCGGTGATGAAGTTTCGCAAGTGTATGTGAAGCTGCCGGAACAGTCGATACCCATGCCAATAAAAGAACTGAAAGGTTTTAAACGCACATTTATTGGTAAAGGCGAAACCCAAAAAGTTAAAATTGAGTTGAAAAAAGAAAATCTGAGGTACTGGGACGACAATAAAAAGGCCTTTGTTACCCCGTTAGGGACCTATTTATTCATGATAGGCTCTTCATCGGAAGATATTCGTCTGAAAGGAGAGTTGACTTTATAAAATAATTACTATCTTTGCCTAGCTCTGAAAGGAGTAAATATAGTTTTTTTCAAGTGTTTGTTTCAAGATGATTCCCTGCCTTGTGTTAAGGCGGGGAATCTGTTTTAGAATTAACAAATTAATTGCTATATTGATTTTGACATAAAATTCGACGATCTTGGAATAGCGATAAAATGAATACAAACCAAATACAAACGAACAAGCGCCGCATTATCACATCAGCAAATTATCACATTAAAAATATGAACATATTACTGCTTCAAACCGATATAAAATGGCAGTTGCCTGATGCCAACAGGAAACGAGCCAAAGAAATGATTGACGCTTCTTCGCAAGTCGATCTTATTATTCTGCCCGAAATGTTCAACACCGGGTTTTGCATGTCCACGGAAAATGTGTCGGAGAAGGCTACTGCGGAAACTCTTGAGTGGATGCAGTACGTTGCAAAAGAGAAAAAAGCAGCCTTAGCCGGAAGCATCGCTACGGAGGAAAATGGGCGGTACTATAACCGGCTGCACTTTGTCCGTCCCGATGGTAGTTACACCATATACAATAAGCGGCATTTGTTTTCGTATGCAGGCGAGGATAAAGTGTATGCCGCGGGTGAGGAACGTGTAGTTGTAGAATACGGGGGCTTCCGCATCCTGTTGCAAATATGCTACGACCTTCGTTTTCCTGTTTTTTCCCGCAATACAGGCGATTATGATCTGATTATCTATGTGGCCAACTGGCCTACATCCCGCATCTCGGCCTGGAATGCACTTTTGCGCGCTCGTGCAATAGAAAATCTTTGCTATGTGGCAGCCGTAAACCGCACAGGGAACGATCCGGCAACTTCATACAGCGGCGGTTCGGTTCTTATCGACTATTTGGGGCGCACTGTTGTAGCGGCCGCGGATGCTAAGGAAGATGCCGTTTCGGGCGAAATAACGATGGAGCCACTCGTAGAGTTCCGCCGGAAATTTCCGGCTTTGCAAGATGCCGACAGCTTCAAAATAGGTAAATAAAGTCAATTTTGGGGCTAAAAAGCGGTTCTTTAAAGATTATTTGCACAGTCTAAGAAAAATTTTCATCAAATTTTTGGTAGAATATCCAATTTGAAACTATATTTGAAGATAATTTTAATTTATAGAATTTATGAAGGATTTATTGAATGAGTTGAACGCTCTTATCGCAGACTTTACGAAGGATGCCGCACTACAGGTTGAAAACGGAAACAAGGCTGCCGGAACACGTGCCAGAAAAGCTTCTTTAGCCATCGAAAAGGCTTTAAAAGAATTCCGAAAGGTATCGATTGAGAGTTCAAAGAATTAAAAGAAAAGCGCTTTAAGCGCTTTTTTTTATGTTCTAAATTGTAAGTATCGCCACAGTAGCGGCTATTGGTGATTTTTCGTGTGTGTTTTTTAACAAGTACGGCGGCGGTGGAACAGGGCAGACGTACGAAAAATTTTGAGGCTTATACCTTTCTGTAAAATTGCTGATATGAACAGGAGATTCCTCCCTTTGGTCGGAATGACTCGCCTGTTAGTGGTTTAAGAGATGAGGAAGCGGCGGCAAAGCCGCCGCTTCCTCATCTCCTCTCCCCAAAAGGAGACCGTCATTCCGACCAAAGGGAGGAATCTCATCCGTAACAGTACTACTAAATTTTCATGCGTTTGCCCTGGGCGGTAGAACGCGGATTGCGCGAATTTTCGCAAATAAATTGGGGGAATGGTGTACGTCCGTTGCACACAATAATCAAAATCCAATATCGGTTGCATCCGCAGGGGCGTATGCCATACGCCCCTACAATTCGTTCTGCAATACACAGGGTTTGTGCCATGCACGGGGGATTGCGGGGTCAAGCCCGCAATGACAGTCAGGGTATTGAATCATGAAATCATTCCAATCAAATAAATCAATTTTCCCTGCCAAGCCCCGCAGAGGGCGACACCTATTTTTACGACAATTGCCCGCAGGGCATTCATATCAATAGAAAATTAGCATACAATTCGCCATTTTCCCCGTAGGGGATACACCAATGAGCAGGTGAATGTCCTACGGACAATTTATGAGGGGGATTTAGCCTGTTTTCTATTGATATGTAATATGATTTCGAGGGTTAAACACAGGGGTTTGCTGGCGAGCCAGAATAACGCCAGTATCAATACAATATAAAAAAAGTAAGACCTCTTATGCTTTTGTTACATAAGAGATCTATCTTGTTGTTATCTACCTGATAATGAGGTTATTTAGTGATTAAAATGATAAACAGATTGAAGTAATAAATTAATTTTAATAATATAAATCAAGTTATTATCTTTGCTGAAAATTTTGACCGATGGAATTATACAGCGCCGTTATTATCCTGCTGGCGGTAGCAATCGGATTATCGCCCGTTGCCGCCAAAATGAAATTGCCTTATCCCGTATTATTGTTGGCAGCGGGAATCGTAGTCGGATTCATTCCCGAATTTCACCGCATCACCATCGACCCGGAAGTCGTGTTTCTGATATTCCTTCCTCCGATGCTTTACGATGCTGCTTACAATATTTCGTTCAAAGATTTCAAAGCCAACCTGTCCACTATTTCCATGCTGGCAATTATGTTGGTTTTCATCACAACAATTGCCATCGCCGTTGCCGCACATTATTTTATTCCGGGCATGACCTGGCAACTGTCGTTTGTGCTTGGGGCTATTCTTTCTCCGCCCGATGCCATTGCCGCTACGAGCGTTACCAAAGGGCTTGGTTTGCCGCACCGCACCAATGTAGTGTTGGAGGGCGAGAGTTTAATCAATGATGCCTCTGCACTTGTTGCCTTTCGTTTTGCTGTGGCTGCGGTAGCCGGAAGCGCTTTTATCCCCTGGCAGGCAGCTTTGATGTTTTTGCTTGCCATCGCAGGCGGATTGCTGGTTGGTTGGGGCATCTGGGTTTTATTTTTGCTCCTTGTGAAAAAGCGAAAATTGGATACAAACGTCATTGTCAGCCTGAATATCCTGCTCCCTTTTGTCGCCTATTTGATAGCCGAAAATCTGCACGTATCGGGGGTAATTGCTGTTGTAACAACCGGACTGATAGTTTCCCGCAACCGGAACAAGTTTTCCGAACAAACAAATATTCAATCCAAATCGGCATGGAACACCGCCGTATTTATTCTGAACGGATTGGTCTTTATATTGATTGGCGTGGAGTTCCCGTATCTGTTGCAGAATATACCCCTGCAGGATATTTTACAGCTTATAGGCTTCTCATTCCTGATTTTTGGGGTGGCGTTGTCTATTCGGATGGCGGTGATTTTTTGGCACAAAACTACCATGGAGAAACGGCATTCGGCTTTCAAAAAACGCCTGAGTGAGTTCAAAACAGGAAAAATACACCGGCAGAAAGTGGACAAAAAGAATCGTTTGTCCGAAGATAGATTGAAGATGCTTGAATCCCTGTTACTCCATTGGAAAGAAGCGTTTATCATTGGTTGGTCGGGTATGCGGGGAATTGTTTCGCTGGCCGCCGCCTTGTCCCTGCCCTTGCTGATGGCAGACGGAAGCGCCTTTCCTCACCGCAATACCATTCTTTTTCTGACGGTTTCGGTGGTGATTATCATGCTTGTTGTGCAGGGTCTCGGATTACCTCTCCTTGTTAGGCTGTTGAATATTGAAGAGAAAGAGAAAGCCGGATAAATAGCACACGGATTACAAGGAAAGTCATCATCCACGTGTCTTTGTGTTGATAAAATGGGGTATATAATAAATGAGGTTCTAAGAATCCAAGTTAATGTGAGGTTGATATATCCCTCCTTTGGTGCAAGTTTTCAACTTGTAGCAAAGGAGGCTAATTCTACTTAGAGACAGGAGGCTGTCTTATAAGCCTTATTTTCGAACTTGTCATTGCGGGCTCCGACCCGCAATCTCCTGACAATCATTGCACGTTTACTCAGGAGATCCCGTGTCAAGCACGGGATGACAGACTTTTTAGACAGCCCCACAGCGTATTATTTGCGTAATTTGCGTTCTTTTGAGACAGTCGACTCTTCTTATTTTATTTCCCAAACTTCGCCGCTCATCAAAAAATCGTGCAAGGATTTAAACGGTTTCTTTTTCTGAACTTCTTTTATGCTTTTTTCCACTTCGGCATCATACACCGGCGCGTCCACATCCCTGATAACTCCCAGAGCCAGAGGCATTCCGTCTCCGTTGTGCATGATGGCTAGCTTGGTATGCAAGGTGTTGTCGGCTGCTTTGGCATCGTGAACAAGCACATTGTCGATGGTGTAACCCTCTTCGCCCAATGTAACGGCTTTCAGGTTCCAGCCGTCGGCTACAATGCCTTTGTCCTTGTTGGCTCCGAATAACATCTTTTCGCCGTGTTTCAGGGTGATAGTCCGTTCGTCCCGCCAAGCTTTGTTTACAATTTTATCGTGTATGTCGTCGTTGAAGATAACACAATTCTGAAGCACTTCAACCACCGATGTACCTTTGTGTTTGGCTGCATCGCTGAATAAGCTGACCGCGTTTTTCAAATCAACGTCAATGGTGCGTGCAAAGAACGTTCCGCGTGCGCCAAAAACCAGTTCTGCTGGATTAAAGGGGTCTTCAACGGTTCCGTAAGGCGATGATTTAGAGATAAATCCACGATCGGAAGTGGGAGAATACTGCCCTTTGGTCAAGCCGTAAATCTTGTTGTTGAACAACAGTATGTTAATGTCCACATTGCGTCTGACAACATGTATGAAGTGGTTCCCGCCAATAGCCAGGCAATCGCCATCGCCCGTAATCAACCAAACCGAAAGTTCGGGTTTAGCTGTTTTAACGCCCGTTGCAACGGCGGCTCCCCGTCCATGAATGGTATGAAAACCATAAGTATTCATGTAATAAGGCAAGCGAGACGAACATCCGATACCGGATATTACCGCTACTTGATGGGGGGGGATGTTTTGTTCGGCCATCGCTTTATGCAAACTGTTAAGAATCGCATGATCGCCACAACCCGGACACCAGCGCACATATTGGTCGCTCTTAAAATCCTTTGCTTCGTGTTCTGCCATTTTTATATTTGTATCTATAGCCATGCTTCTTATTCCTCCAGTTTTTTAGTAAATTCTTCGATTAAAGCCTGCACCTCGAAAGGGCGGCCTTCTATTTTGTTATAACGTGAAACAACCAATCCCGGGATTTCCTCTGCCAGAAGTCCGGCGAAATGTCCGCTATTTTGTTCAGCTACAATTATTTTTTTATACTTCCGAAGTACTGTTTCGGTATTTTTGGGTAGCGGACTGATAAAGTTGAAATGGGCATAAGCCGTTTTCTTACCGTCAGCGTTCATTTTCTGAACGGCTTCCCTCAATTGTCCGTATGTTCCACCCCAGCCAACTACTAATAAATCGGCATCGGGATTGCCCATGACTTCGAGTTCGGGGATAAAATTGGCTACCTTATTCACTTTTGCCTGTCGCACATTCACCATTTTCTGGTGGTTCTCCGGTTGAGTGGAAATGGCTCCGGTGTCGTAATCCTTTTCGAGACCTCCGATGCGGTGGGTGCATCCTTCGGTTCCGGCGGCAGCCCAATACCGGGCATAAGTTTCGTTGTTCCTCAATGCCGGTTTCCAGTCGTCGCCCTTGTATTGCGATTGATCGTGAACAACAATGACCGGATATTTGTCCATATCGGGTATTCTCCATGCCGAGGAGCCGTTAGCGATATAGGCATCCGTCAATAAAATGACGGGAGTTATGTGCTCCAATGCTATTTTTGCAGCCCAATAGGCTGAGTCGAAGCAATTTGTTGGGCTCGATGCGGCAATTACCACCAACGGGCATTCGCCACTGCGACCATACAAGGCCTGACGCAAATCGGTCTGTTCGCTTTTGGTAGGCAATCCGGTAGAAGGGCCTCCGCGCTGCACATCAATAATTATCAGGGGCAGTTCGGCCATAACGGCCAAGCCAATAGCTTCGCCTTTCAGCGCCAAACCGGGTCCCGATGTACTTGTAACAGCCAGACTTCCGGCAAAGCTTGAGCCTATGGCCATACAAACACCGGCAATTTCATCTTCGGCCTGAATGGCTTTTACGCCGAGGTCTTTTCTTTTTGCCAGTTCGTGCAAAATATCGGTAGCCGGAGTAATGGGGTATGAGCCCAGATACAACTGCCTGCCTGCTTTTTCGGCGGCGGCAATTAGTCCGTATGCTGTGGCGGTATTGCCATTAATATCTGTGTAAAATCCTTTTTCGGCATTGATGGTTTCTACCCGGTACGAAGCAATGTTCATATCTTGGTTCTGCCCATAATTATACCCGTCGGCCAACACTTTCAGGTTGACTTCGACCAACACGGGTTTTTTCGAGAATTTTTTCGACAACATGGTGTTTGCCGATTCCAAAGACAGATTGAACAGCCAGCATGTAAGCCCCAAGGCAAACATATTTTTGCATCTTATCTTCGATTTCAAATCCAAGTCGATGTTTTCGAGGCTGTCTTTGGTAAGTGTTGTAATGGGGATGGCGACAACCTGAACGGTTGTTAATCCGAGTTCGACGAAAGGTTCATCTGTCTTAAACAGCGCTTTTTCCAAATCCTTTTTCTGAAAAGAATCGGTATCTATTATTACAACTGAGTTAGCCCGCAGGTTTCCTGCATTGACCTTCAATGCCGCAGGATTCATCGCAACCAGTACATCCGTTTTATCGCCCGATGCATAAACTTCGGATCCGATATGAACCTGAAAACCCGATACACCACTCAATGTTCCCTGTGGAGCGCGTATCTCGGCAGGAAAATCGGGAAAAGTGGCGATTTGGCTACCAAAAATAGCAGATAACGCTGAAAAAATTGTACCTGACAGTTGCATCCCATCTCCCGAATCTCCCGAAAAACGGATAACAACATCTTTTACGTCCTTAACTTGTATTTTTTCCGACATGAAAATATGATTAAGCGGTGTGAAAATTTATTGTGCAAAGTAATAAAAATCTGGTTAAGTAAACAAATTTTTGGCATATATCTTTATTTAATTAGCAAATCAGTTAATTAAATGACAAAAGGAAAATGTTTTATACGTTTCAAAAGTCGAATTAGTAAATTAGATAATTGCCTATGTTCCAATATGCCGTAAGGTGTTCAACCCGCTACGGGTATAGTCGTTAGGCTAAGGCTGAAAGCCTTTAATAACCCAGCCCAAGGCAACGCCTTGGGTTAAGGGTGGACATCTGTGGTCGGGCTGTAAGCAGCATAGTGATATGCTGCGCAGGGCAAACCATGAAAAATTTTAGCGCCACTGTTACGAATGAGATTCCTCCCTTTGGTCGGAATGACTCGCCTGTTAGTGGTTTAAAGGATGAGGAAGTGGCGGCCTCGCCGCCACTTCCTCATCCCCTCTCCCAAAAAGGAGACAGTCATTCCGACCAAAGGGAGGAATCTCCTGCTCATATCAGCCACTTTACCAAGGCATAAGCAGTAAAATTTTTCATACGTTTGCCTTGATATGTTGCCCCTTTCAGGGCGCGAAATTTTCCTCAACGCAGCGCGTTGGGCTGGGTTATAAAAGGCTTTCAGCCTTAATTTGCTAATTATCAATTATTTACCCAAACAATTGCCGAAATGCTTCTTCCACTTTGCGGACGGCGATAATCTCTATATTTACCTTCGAGGCAAAGCCTTTCAGGTTGTTATGCGGTATCAATATTTTATGGAAGCCCAGTTTTTCGGCTTCCAGAATCCGTTGTTCGATGCGGTTGACAGGCCGAATTTCGCCCGATAAGCCGACTTCGCCCGCCATGCACACCTGACGTTCCACCGATATATCGAGGCTGGAAGATAGCACGGCGCTGATAACAGCCAAATCAATCGCCGGATCGTTTACCTTCAGGCCACCGGCTATGTTGAGGAACACATCTTTTTGTATGAGTTTAAAGCCCGCCCGTTTTTCGAGAACAGCCAGCAGCATGTTCATTCGCCGGATGTCGAAGCCTGTCGCCGAACGTTGTGGCGTGCCGTAGGCTGCCGTGCTGACCAAGGCTTGTGTTTCAATCAAAAACGGTCGCACCCCCTCGATGGCCGCCGCAATAGATACGCCGCTCAAACCTTCATGATTCTGTGTCAGAAGCAATTCGGACGGGTTGCTCACCTGACGCAGGCCATTTTGCCGCATTTCGTAAATGCCGAGTTCTGCTGTGCTGCCGAAGCGATTTTTTATGCTCCTCAGTATGCGGTACATGTAATGCTGGTCGCCTTCAAACTGCAAAACCGTATCGACTATATGTTCCAGCACTTTAGGCCCTGCAATACTGCCTTCCTTGTTGATATGCCCTATCAGAATGACGGGCGTACCGGTTTCTTTGGCAAATTTGAGGATGGCGGCAGAGCATTCGCGCACCTGCGAAACGCTGCCGGGCGAGGACTCAACCGTATCGCTATAAATAGTTTGGATGGAATCAATAACCACAAAGTCGGGCTGCACGTTTTGTATGTGTACAAATATCTGTTCCAGATTGGTTTCGCAAACGATGTAGCAATTCCGGCTATCGGCGCTTATTCTGTCGGCGCGTAATTTTAGCTGACGGGCGCTTTCTTCACCCGAAATGTACAGGGTTTTTATTTCATCCAGATTCAACACGGTTTGCAGAATCAGGGTCGATTTGCCAATACCGGGTTCTCCACCCAAAAGCACGAGCGAACCCCGCACCAAGCCACCTCCCAATACGCGGTTCAGTTCGGCATCGCGAATATCAATGCGGGCTTCTTCGCTGGTTTCCACATCCTGCAACTTCAAAGGTTTTGCTTTGGATGTTTCAAAAACCGAAGACGGACCTTTGCCTGGCCCGTCTTTCGCTATTATTTCTTCCTTGTAGGTATTCCATTCGCCGCAAACGGGGCATTTTCCCAGCCACTTGAGCGAATCGTTGCCACAATTGCTACAAACATATACAGTTTTGGTTTTCGCCATGTCCTGTTATTTTTTTACTATCTTGTCAGTAAATAGTCCTCGTTCGGTTTTCACAACAACCAGATACACGCCTTTTGCCCAGGCCTGAACCGGAATAGCGGCTGTAGAAGATTGAAGCCCTGCCGATTCGTAAACTTGTTGGCCGAGCATGTCAAATACTCGGATGTATTCTATTATGCCACTGACGTTTATATTCAGTTCGTTTTCCACCGGATTGGGGAAGACAACGATTTCTACCGTTTCTTTTTCGCTATAAATGCCACTTCCGCCTGTTGGGTCGTATCCCGGCAAGGTTTTTACGCCCGAATTAGTTGGATCGAGGTATGTTTTCATTTTTTGGTCGGCTGTTGACGACTGGTCGAAATGGTACCACAACCGGCCATACCAATCCGGTTCGTTGGGGCCTCCGAGGTATTCGCCACCCTCGTATGTATTGACGCAATAGCTTGACCCACCTGTCAATGTGCCGATTATCAATCCGTTCTGATTAAACAGGGGAGAGCCCGAAGAGCCTCCGGCAGTTACGCCCTTACCATTGGTTGTTTGAGCGTATTTAACTTCCCAAAACGAATTGGCCGGATTTGTATTTTCCCATCTTGTGGTTACAGGCGATTGGGTATAGGTTGATATTTTCTTTGGTGTTCCGTCCGGGTGGTGTATAACAACGCCATTTGCCGGCACAACATTGTTCGCATCCCAGCCATTGTAATACACATTGTAATTTGTTGGGATAGCCGATTTCAGTTGCAACAACAAGCCATCCGATTTTCCTGCTATCGGAAGATTCACTTTCATATCGCAGCCGGTTAAGGTTTGAGTCTTGAGAGCATCGGATGTAGTGGGTTTACAAGTACTGTTTTCGTAGTTGAAATAGAATTGGGCAGTTTCAAAATTTGCATTTACGCCATTATCATAAAAGCAATGACCCGCTGTCAGAATATATGGCGTTTTATCTTTTGCCGTGTTGTTTATCAGCGAACCGGAACACACATACCAGCCATCCGAATATTTCATTCGGATATGCACAACGCCTCTTTTTTGTTTCTGCCAGTTGTCTCCTTCGGCGCAATTGATGTCAACCATGCAGGCCAGTTCATCGGCCAATGTGCTGCGGATGTCCTTCAGGTTATACACATAGCCTACATCATTAATCAAAATGCGGGGCTGTTCGCCGGATACTTCGGAGGCAACATATTCCAGCGTAATTTTATCGCCCGATAGCATTTGGGTCGAAAACTCACCGCCGTTGTTCGGGTTGGTTGTTTCGGTATAGGCGCCCAGTACTTCGCTCTTATCTTCGTTGTAGATAAAAAGCTTTGCTCCCTTGGGGATATAAAAGTCTTTGTAGCTGACAATCAGTCCCTGTGCCTCGGGAAGTTGTATCGACTGCTGCCAGATTTTTTCGCCACCTGCCAGTACCGACCATTCGCCGGTTTTGCTTATGTCCACTAACACGGGTACCGAAACTGCGATGCGCAAAGGTGCGGCAATTTCTCTCGCCAGCCGGTCTTCCTTTTCCAATGTCTCCCTATCTAATTTAACCGAAACCCTAAGCGTTTTATGATCAAGAATCCCTGACTGCAGGAATTTTTTATACTTGAAACTGGGTGGCGTTCCCCCTTCACCTATTTGTGCAATCGTTGTTGCAGTACACGCCAGCCCGATTAATAATAGAAATAGCTGTTTCATAGTTCTTTTTTGTTTATGTTCAATATTTTCCTCAGTTTTTCAATACATTGAGGAATTTCTTCTTTAGACTCAAATTCTTCTGTTTCAAATATCACAGAAGCCCGATTGTAAAACAATTCGCGCTTGCTTAATGTAACAGATACAAAGTCTAATAGTTCGATTTCACTTTTGTTTTTAATCAAAGGGCGCTTGTCTTTATGCTTATTTAACCGTTTAGCTAATCTTTCGGGCGAAACTTTCAGATAAATCGTTGTCCCTTTCGCATTCATCAACGCCATATTGTCGAAGAAACAAGGAGTTCCACCACCTGTTGAAACGATAATATTTTCAAAATCAGCAACATCCTTCAAGGCAGCGCTCTCAATTTCGCGAAAACCGGTTTCGCCATACTCCTCAAAAAGCCTAGCTATCGACTTCTGATATTTCGATTCGATAAACAAATCCAAATCAATAAATTCGAGCCTTTCTATTTTGGCCAGCGCCCTACCCAAGGTGGTTTTTCCGGCGCCCATGTATCCGATAATGAATAATTTTTCCATCGAAATAGTTTAATCAAAGATATAAACAAATTATTATATTGCAAAATTGCAAGAAATTAGGGCAAGGCAATCGCATGAAAAATACAAAAATAAAAAGAGAATCGAATAGTGATTCCCTTTCTAAGATTTATCTTCAAATCCAAATCTTCTTTTTTGTTTAGGGGTAAGGACTTCCGATTTTTCGACATGATCAATGACTAAATTCTTGTCCGATTCTGTTAATTTCCCTATTTCAGCTCCTATATTTTTTATTTTTATTTTACTTATTTCAAGTAAATCGCTACAATCTAAAAAGCTATCATATTCCAATATGTTAGGATAGTCTTTCTCTTTCAATGGGAACTGGCAATTTAATAATTCTTTTGTGTTTATTGCGTTCACATTGATAATGCTGTTTATGAAAAATGCGCCAACAATACAGTCATTTGGAATTTCTCCTAAAACAACAAAATACTTATTCCGTTGCTCATACCCATCCTTCAATACAATACCATCAGACTTGTCAAATGACATTTTCAGAATATTGCCAACTTTGAATGAATTATCGGTAATGGGAGTTTCTTTGGGCTTCCTCCTTGTTTTCTTTTGTTGCACTATAGGAATATTAAGCCGCTTGCCTAATTGCTCTGCCAAACTCTCTTTCACAACGATAAAGCCCTTTTCAGTTGTTCTTTTTCTCTTATATAGTCAATAATTTCTGTTGAAGCATTACCAGCTTTAGCTATTTCAATTAAAGAAATTCTATCTTTTTCAGGGTCATCTTGAGACCTTGAATATGCTTCTTCCCAAGCCTTATCGTGTGATTTTTCGGATAAATCATAAGAGGAAATATCTTTGCACTTGGCAATTGCTAAATCCAACGATTTAATATCTGATTTAGATAATTCATCTAAATTGGGTTGTTCAACCAAATAAACCGCAGGATTCTTATTCCCGTTTTCGATTTTAAACGATTTACTAAAATCACTCAAATCATCAATGGGATTTTTACGCCCATCCAAAACTTGAAAAATTTTGTATGTGAATGACGGTACAGGTCCATGTTTCAGTGCATGAAATGCTTCGTTAAATATAGGTTTACCATATTTAACTAAATGATCTTGCTGTGCAAAATACATAATTTTAAAAAACTTTATATAATCCACTCCTTCAGGAAAGGAATTTAGAATATATAATACTGTCGCTTTAATTTTGGATATGTCAGCAATACTTTTCATTTGAAAATTTATACGGTAATATTTGTATATAACTATGAATCACATGAATTATACATCGCAAAGATATAACTTTTATATCTCTTATAGCAAATAAAAGACAAAATATTTATTAAACCGCAATATTCAATCCGAGCTTAAAGGTCTTAGGGATAAGTAATTATATAAATGTAGCTACTTTCACCCTTTCCACACCCCAAACATCTTGCACCACTTCAAAAAAACCTTAAACAAAAAATGTATCCATCTCTTAGAATGAACAAAATCGACCACAAAGCCATTGCTTTCCAGATAGTAGAGCCGTTCCAGTTTTTTGGCCAGTTGTTCGGGTAGTTCTTCTCTTATCACTTGTAGCTTTTCGGCATAGATTACCTTGCCTCCAATCCGGCTGCTCAGGCCATCCATGTCATAGACCGATATGCTGACATCCTTGTATGCCACCTTTTCGCGGTGAATGCCGATGGCTATATAAAACAGCTTCCAGTCGGATACGATGCGCAGGCGTTCGTCGTACAATCCGTACTTATCAAACATCTCTTTGCGGATAAAGAATGCCTGATGCGCCAGAAAGCCTGCAAACAGGTCGTAGAGCGAAAAACTCCAGTCCCTGTTTCTGTAATTGGTTTTTGCTTCAAGCCTCCCTTTGTGGTCGCAGATAAAATTGCCACAGATAAAACTATCGGTGCAGTTATCGGCGAATATCTTCTCAAGAACATCGTCCGATACCAAATAATCGCCCGAATTAAGGAAGTAGCAATATTCGCCTTTTGCCTGCCTGATACCCTTATTCATAGCGTTATAAATCCCCATATCAGGTTCACTAACCCAGTGAAATGGAAATTCTCCATTCTCCATTGCCTGAGGGCGAACGTTGTTTCTCCATTCTCCATTCCTAATTAAGTCAACGCTTCCGTCAGTCGAAGCTCCGTCAATTATCAGGTACTCGAAATCGGTGTACGACTGGGCAAAAACACTCTTCATTGTTTTCTCCAATCCCTGTTTATTGTTCCAATTGATGGTTATAACAGTTAACTTCATACTCAGTCGTTTTCCGGTTTTATATAATCGCTCCAAAACAAATCGAACTGGTTCTTCTGCCATGCATGACATCCGAAGGGCAATTTCCGGTTGTTCAAGTCGTACAGGTAGGCGGGGTCGGTCTCAAACGAAAACCGAACAGCTTCTTCGATGGGCGCCACCTTGAATGTCTTTATCGCCTCGGGCACAATTTGCGACCAGAAAGTATCTTCGTTTATGGTTGAGGAAAGGAAATACCTCAGGGTATTGCTCTTCCCGAAAAACCGGCTAAGGATAAAGCGGGGCGAACGGCCATAATATCGCTTCATCAGGTGCCTGTTCCAGTAATTGAACGGCGAAATGCGCTTGTCGTGCAACTTAGCATAATCGAAAGCGGCTAAAAACGAAGGTATATTCCGCAACGAAAAACCGCCGTTACCAACGGCTTTCAGGTCCGAAACCGTGTGGCTGTTGCCAAAGTCCTCGAACCAGGGGGCGCCAACATAGTCGTATCCTTTGTCGCACCAATCGGCCAGCTCATCCTCGAAGACGTATGCATCCAACTGGTATATCAACATATACCGGTATTGGTTAAACGCCCCGTAAAAATCCCTCGACAACAGCAGCTTGTTGTACGAAGCCCAACCTTTGAAATACTCCTTGTCGAAAACAACCAGCTTGTATTGGCAGCCAAACTGCTGAAACAGGTTGGTGTAACAAGAAACATCCAAGCCCTCGTAAGTAACAAGGCTAAAGGAATACTTCCCCAGCACTTTCAGGCACTGGATAAAAGAGGTTCTCTCGAATCGGTCGGGTTGGGTTTTATATACGGGAATAACTATAACCATATTTATTGAATACTTTTTGTACTTATCTTTTTTATCAACCGGAATAAAAATAGCCGGTCGTTTTTAAATGCTTCCGCCGATATGGTTAAAAACCGGTTTCTTAAAACTGAAAACAGGCTATTGTTGGCTTGATCGGCCCATTTTGATACAAAAACATAGCGCACCATATTTTTTTCATCCTTACTAAGATGTATCCGGCTGAAAATGAAATTGATGATGCGGGCTGTTTCGGTTATGTTATTGTAATTCTTTACATTTCTCGAGCTGCCTTTGTTGTTGTGTTGCCGGAAATAATTCAGCGGTTTCCCTATATTGTAGAAATCGGAATGAAGCAATATTTTCACATACAGCAACCAATCGCCGTTAAGCGTAAAACTTGTATCAATCATCTCTTCCGAGAGCGCCGGTTTTCGGAAGACAACCGCACTGGCATTCACAATCGGATTGTTGATAAGCATGTGCTCCTTAATCATTTGCAATCCGGTTTCTTTAAAATCCTTATTCCACAGTTTGCTTTTCCTGCGATTTATCCAAAGGCCTTGTACCTGTCCGTTTTCGTCGAAATTGTACGATTGCGCCTGAACCAAACCAATAGAACTGTCTTTTTCGAGGACAGCCATTGCCGTTTCTATGAATGTCTTATCGGCATAATCATCGCTTTCGGCTATCCAGATATATTCTCCCCTGGCCAGTTGTATGCCTTTTTTCCATTGCTTGAATGTAGAACCCGAATTGGTTTCGTTGTAGATAATATGCGACACCTTTGCATGTTCGCGGTATTGCTCTATTATTTCCTTGCTATTATCAGTCGATTTATCATCCAGCAGAATCAACTCCATATCCTGGCAGGTTTGATTCAATACCGAGTCTATCCGTTGCTTCAGGTACAAGGCATGATTGTAATTGGGGATAATAACCGAAACCATATTATTTTCCTTTTCTGTTACTGATTGCTGATAAGTTCTCCCTCAGCGTTTAATTTCCACGAATTGGAGGTGTTGGATGTTTTATAATAAAACAATTCTTCGTCCGTCAGATTTTTACCATCCACATACCACCCGCCATGCTGTGCCGTAAAATTGCCGGCCACTCTTATGGCATTCAGAAAATTTCCCGAGTTATACAGGTAACGTGGAGGATAAATGGCAAAAGTGGTATCAAGTATGGCGTCATACAGATTGCCGCCTAAGGATTTTTTCCAGAATTGTTTTTCCCAGTCAATCACTTTTTGTTTTTGGGAAAAAGTATCGGGAATATCATCCAGATTTAGCGCAAAACCCACTTTTGTTTTGTGTTTGTTTTTATCCAGTATGGCAACCAGCTGCTCCATGTAATCCGTTGGCAAGTTTTCGTTCGGAATTATATCGGGGTCGGTAAGTATATAATACCCCTTTGAATAACGGTTGTACACATCTTTGTCTTTCCAAAAAGCCAGATGTCCTTTGTTTTCGTTCAGCCGTTCGATGCTAACTTGGTCTTTTATCTCTTCGTAATAGTTCAGAAGGGGCGGGTATGTTGAGTTGTTATCGACTATTACCACCCGTGTGTGCCCTCGTTTGCCGAAAAAGGCAAGCATCTTCTTCAGGTCGGATAAGCGGTTGTAGTTGATGATGATAACCGGTATCGACATCGGATTCCGCTTTTGCTCTCTGACCGTTTTATTAAAACACCAAATCGCAGGACGAAACCGTTTTTTATACACATATTCTTTCCAGCTCCGAAGGGAGAAGAAATTTTGGATAAAGCTTCTTATTCTGCGTGATGCTGCGAATGCCGGTTTATTGTAGAACCGTTCGTAGCGGTCGAAGTTGTATAATATCCGTTGCAAATCGAGCGATAGCATATCATCCAGCGCTTTTTTCCGTTCGGTTCTCACAGCCTGTTCGTTTTGCGAACTAATTCCATCCATCTCGAATGTGGCTACAATCAACGGGATATGTTGTTGTGTTACATTTCCCAGAAGCATTAATTTCAGGAAAAAAGCCCAATCCGATACAATTTTCAAATCTTCGCGATACAAACCATACTTATCAAACAATTCCTTTTTTATAAATGTGGTAGGATGGGTTAATGTGGAATAAATCATACGGAACAATGTTACCGTATCGGGCATCTCAACCACATCGGTATGCCCATCAGGAAACGACCGGTGTAAATCGCCGTAGATGAGGTTGGTATCACCTTTCGCCAATTTAAACGCATCGGATAATACATGCTCGTTGTATAGCGTATCGCCACTATTGATAAACAGCAGGTAATCGCCTTTTGCTGCCCGTATGCCTTTATTCATAGCATTGTAAATCCCAGTGTCTGGTTCACTAATCCAACGAAAAGGGATAGTAGATAATTCTCCATTCTCCAGAATGTCAACGCTTCCGTCTGTCGAAGCTCCATCAATAACCAAGTACTCAAAATCATCGTAATCTTGAGAAACAATGCTCCGTATAGTCTTTTCGAGACCGGCGGCATTGTTGTAATTAACTGTTATTATCGAGAGTTTCATTGTTCAGTTCGGTATTCCTGTTTTTTTTCTGATATTTATATAAACCCCATTCTGCACTGGTTTGATACCAGCTCCAAAACAAGGAAAGAAACAGGCCGGTGAAGCCGTCTTTATATCCTTGTTTGTGGTAAAAACTGTATTTAAAGGCTTTGAACGGTGTTTTAATTACTTTAGCTAAAGTTGTAGTAAACCCATTTTTATATCTGGCCTGTGGTTCGTATTTGAGATACCTGCGATGCTTTTCGAACAACTGTTTATAGCTAATCATCCAGTAATGATGATCTGCGTTATTGCCGTTGTACGGAATATGATAATTTATGTATGGTTCTATCAATCTACGTCCCGAATGAACCGCTCCGATAATTTCGTATCTATGTTTGTTGTATAAATATATTCGTTCATTCATCCCTCCCCATGGAGTTCCTTTCAGTGGATGCTTCTTAAAATAAAAAATACATGGAGCCATCACGCATCCCACATTCTCTGGAATCCCTTTTTCGAACAATTCGACAGTATCTCTATATAAACCATTATCTACGCGTTCGTCCGGGTCAATTGATAATAACCAGTCATGTTTTTCGGTTTTATAATATTCCATCTGTATTATCTCAGCTATCGCTACTCTCTCGTGGCGAATAATATCAATGTTGGCAAACTTTCGGGCAATATCCACGGAATTGTCAACAGATTCCAAATCCACATATTTTATGGTATCACAAAACGAAATAGATTGAAGGCAATCCTCTAATAAATGGGCTTCATTACATCCTGTAATTATGGCGCTAATAGGAAGTTTTTCTATTTTTGTGTCCATCTTATTCTCTGTTACCATATTCTCCAATTTTCCATATCAACCCCAAAGCATTTACCGGCATCTTTTCGCATTCCCATATACATACCCACGTTAGAATTGTATGTGCCAATAAAAAAAGTGGAAGCATACAACATATCCATGGAAACAAATAACTCCAGATAAGCATTTTTTATTTCACTCTTGCTTTTCCTTTGAAATTCAGCATGAATATAACCTCTTTCGCTCGTATTGCTGTGGGTATAGACATTCCAGCCGGGATATTGTTTTTTAATGTTTTCTATCACAGTGTAGTCATCGGTTGATATATATGTGTCCCTGTTATCGGATAAAGTTTTAGCTTTATTCATATATACGCTGTAGTCTACCGGTTCCGCTTCTATAATTTTATCTCCCTGACGAATGTGGAGACCAATGTATTCAGTCGGCAATTGCACCGTGTTTTTTAGTTTATTAATATCCTCTTCCACCTTGGGGTTGTATCGCCATGTTAGATTTATCAGCATGCTGCATGCATGTTGTAAATTGCCGTTTATTCCCAATTCGGGAATCGTATAATACGAATCTTCTTGTTTTCTATCTCTGAAATTCAACCACAAGTCTTGCGTGAAATAATCAATTCCTGAAAATAGTTTATAACAACTGATTTTCAATCTCTCTTTCCTGCTTGAAAGAATAGGATTCCCCCCATGATTCCGTATATTATATTTTTTGTGGAAACTGCCGTGTACCTCTTTACAAAATGGTAAAAAATAATCCGTCCAGCCTTTTTCATAGCCAAAATTTGCATCATCCGAATACAGTATAAACTGTATTTTATGCTCCAAACAATACAACATAGCCAAAATCATGTTGTTGTATTCGGAAAAGAATCCTGCCTCACTTCCCAAATGAAATACAAGTTTCCTTTTAAAGGAATTATTCAGTTGGGTATATTTTTCTTGTAAATCTTTCATTATCAAAACAAATTTTATTTAACGACATCATTAATGCAAAAATAATATACCTGTATTATTTGCATCTACAACACTACCATTTCCTATTATTGTTCCTTCTATATTCAAAACAAGGGGTAGTGCATCAACGTAACCGATGAAACCGGGGTGGCTTATGCAAATCTGCATAAGCAGGGTGGTTTTATTCATTCCTTCCGGTAAGGTTATTCTGTTTTTCATTTCAAAATCACCTTCTTTGTAGTCGGTTACTTCTCCGGTATAGTGCGAAGGGCTATAGAAAAAGACAGGACGCTCCATCTTATCAAGGAACCGGACTTCCAGCGCCAGTTTCATACCGGTTCTCAAGCAACCTTTGATGGTAAAATCCAACACATTTTCGTCATGCAATAAATTTACAGTATCGCTTGAAGAACCGTTAATGGTAATAGATTCGAGTTTAATGTCGGGACTATTATATTTAACCAAATTCATAATATTCCCTTCATCCCGGTCTTCTTCTACAATGTATCTGTCTATGCATTCGTCCATCGTTCCCATGTAATCGAGGCTCCCGTTTTTCAGGATTATACCGTTGTTACACAGCGATTTCATGCTTGTCATATTATGGCTAACAAACAGCACCGTCCTGCCTTCGCCTTTCGATACGTCCTGCATTTTGCCGATGGCTTTTTTCTGAAATTCGGCATCGCCTACGGCCAGCACTTCATCCACCACCAGTATCTCGGGTTCGAGGTGGGCGGCAATGGCAAAGCCCAGGCGTACGGTCATCCCCGACGAGTAGCGTTTTACGGGCGTATCAATGTATTTTTCGATGCCGGCGAAATCGACTATTTCATCCAGTTTCGATTTAATTTCCTGCTTGGTCATGCCCATTATGGCGCCGTTCATAAAAATATTTTCACGGCCTGTCATTTCGGGATGAAAACCTGTTCCCACTTCGAGGAGTGAAGCGATGCGCCCCTTGGCTTTGATGGCGCCCGTTGTTGGAGAGGTTACCCTCGACAGAATCTTCAACAAAGTCGATTTTCCGGCTCCGTTTTTACCGATTATTCCCAGCACCTCGCCCTGTTTCACATCGAACGTTATATCGCGCAACGCCCAAACATAATCGCTTGTAGCTTTCGAGCTGCGGTCGTTCACTTCCCCTATTTTCAGGTAAGGGTCGTCCAGCCCTCGCACACGATACCACCAACGGTTGAGGTCGTGGCTCAAGGTTCCCGTACTGATTGTTCCCAGCCGGTACTGTTTCGATATATTTTCAAATTTGATGGCTATTTCCGACATACTATTTTTAATTAAGAAAGCCCCCTAATCCCCCGTAGGGGGACACTTTAAGTCCCCCTACGGGGGATTAGGGGGCTCAATTTTTACACCACATCCACAAAACTGCGTTCTACTTTATTAAATACCCATGCTCCGAACAGGAGTATAAAAATGGTTGACAAGAAACTATAACCCAGCGACAGCCAGGTAAATGTTCCTGTTCCCAGAAAGCCATACTTGAATGCTTCTATAATGGATGTCAGCGGATTAAGTTGTATGACCCACATCCATTCCTCATACTTTCCTTCCATCACCGACAGCGGATAGATTACCGGCGTTATGTACATCCAGAGTTGCACGGCAAAAGTGAACAAAAACGCCAAGTCGCGGTATTTGGTGGTCATGGACGAAACAATGATGCCAAATCCCAATCCCAGACCGGCAAGCATAAACAGCAATACCGGAAACAGCAGGGCATAGCTGTTAATCATCACATTGGAGCCCGCCACTACATAATAGATGTACAAAATAAGAAACAGCCCAAATTGGATGAAATATTTGAACAGGTTGGAAATGGTAATTGACAACGGAACAACCAGCCGCGGAAAATAAACTTTACTGAATACGCCTGCATTGGCTGTAAATGTGGTGGATGTTTTATTCAAACAATCGGAGAAGTAAGTCCAGCAGAGTACTCCTGCCATGTAAAACAGGGGTTGGGGCAATCCGTCAGTAGATATGCCGGCTATTCCTCCAAATACGAACATAAACATGATGGTGGTTAAAACCGGTTGTATAATAAACCACAACGGGCCTAACACGGTTTGCTTATAGGTAACAACAATATCGCGGCGGACATACATCATCAGTAAGTCCTTGTATTGCCAGATTTCTTTCAGGTTTAGCGAAAATTTGCTTGCTCTTGGTTTTATCTCAATATCCCAATACTTTTTTTCCAATTCCATATATATCCGTGGATACGTTCTTTTTACAAATATATTATAAGACACACAAAGATAATAAAAATCGTCTGATTAGCCAATATTTTGGTGATAGCTGCAGGATAAACGCATGAAAAAGTTTAGAACCACTATTACGGATGAGATTCCTCCCTTTGGTCGGAATGACTCGCCTGTTAGTGGTTTAAGGGATGAGGAAGCGGCGGCGAAGCCGCCGCTTCCTCATCCTCTCTCACAAAAAGGAGACGGTCATTCCGACCAAAGGGAGGAATCTCCTGCTCATATCAGCAACTTTACCGAAAGGCATAAGCAGTAAAATTTTTCAAGGTTTGCCCTGGCAATAGCAGGGGTATAAAAACAATAAAACCTGTATGTTTTCACATACAGGTTCAATTTTTTCTTTGAGCTATTACTGTGCTGGAGTTTCAACAACAACTTCTTCAACAACTTCAACAGTTGAGTCAGCAGCAACAACTTCTTCTACAGCTGGAGTTTCTTCAACAACAGCTTCTGTTTCTACTGGAGCTTCAGCTTCTGCACTTTTGTTAGCACATGAAGCAAATGAAATAGCAACAACAACAGCAGCAAATAAAACTAACTTTTTCATTTCTTTTTTAATTTTTAAACGGTAAATGTTTTTATCTCTCTAATAAGATTGCACAAAGATATATACTTTTTTTATATGTTATATAGCACATAGCCTTTTTTTTTCAATTATTTTAAAAACTTTTCAAGTATTGTACAAATACCTCTTTATACTTTTCTTCGGGGTTTTCTCAAATTCATTGGGATATACGTGTATTGCAGACACATTTTCGTATGCCGAAACCATTTTATTCAGGTTCTGACGGTTCGTTTCCATAATCTCCGATAAGTCGGTTGACGACAGCCCCGATGCATCCATTGCCTCATAATCGGGATATACCAGTCCGACTAATTTTCCGCTTCGGCTAACAACCAAACTTTCCATCACGTAGGGCATGTTGTTTATTTTGGCTTCTATTTCTTCGGGGAAAATATTTTGCCCGTTTGAGCCCAAAAGCATCGTTTTACTTCTTCCCCGGATATAAATCCGGTTATTTTGATCTATTGTTCCCAAATCGCCTGTTCTGAGCCAGCCATCCTCGGTGAACGCCAGTTTTGTAGCTTCGGGATTTTTATAATAGCCTTGCATCACATTCTCGCCCCTCACTTGTATTTCGCCAAGTATGGCGTATGGGTCTGCCGAATCGATACGGACTTCCATGATTCCTTTCAGCGCTTGTCCGCACGAAGTAGGAACAAAGTCGTAATGATGGTCGTACGAAATCAGCGGGGCGCACTCGGTCATTCCGTATCCCACCATAAAAGGGAATTTAATCTTGTAAAGGAAGGCTTCCACTTCGCCGTTCAGGGCTGCTCCGCCTATGATGACTTCATTAAATTTACCGCCAAAGGCATCAACCAGCTTTTGCCTTATTTTGGCATATATCTTCTGATTTAATATAGGTATGCTTAAGGCCAGCTTCAAAGCAGGCTTATCCAGTTGCGGAAGAATTATTTTCTTGTAAATCTTTTCAATCACCAAGGGTACTGTTACTACCAGATTCGGCTGGTATTTGGCAAAAGCCTCTAACAGAATTTTGGGCGAGGGGGTTTTGCCCAACAAAACAGTATGCACCCCCTCCGACATGGCATACAGAAAATCGAAAGCGCAACCATAAGCATGAGCCAAAGGCAGAAACGAAACCATTCGCTCGCCCTGATGCAACAGATCAAGCTTGTGGGCGTAGGTAACATTTCCGGCCAGATTGTTGGCTGTCAGCATAACGCCTTTGCTAAAACCGGTAGTCCCCGACGTGTAATTCAGCAAAACAACCTCCGAATTGGGTACTTTGGCATACTTCAGGTCTTCCTTCGTGTATCCGTTGACGTATTTCGCTTCCATTTCCTTATCGAGGCCGGACAGGATTTTTTTGAAACTCTCGCCCGGTTGTTCATACAGGCATCTCAAATCGGTCAGCGAGAAGATTCCCCTCACATCGGGCATTTGATTTTCATCCAGATTTTCCCAAATGCTTTCACTCGTAAACAGCAGTTTCGATTCGGAGTGTATAACGATGTGGTGTACATTGTCGGTATGAAAGTCCTGTAATATAGGTACAATGATGACGCCGTAACTGATGACGGCCAAATAAACGGTACACCAATAAATGTTGTTTTTACCTATTAATGCTACTTTATCTCCTTTCTTCAGTCCTGCCTTTTGAAAAAGAATGTGCATCCGGGCTATTTCGGTAGCCAGGTCTTTGTACAGGATTGTTTTAGCATCGGTATAATCGGTTAAGGCCGGCAGATCCCAGTTTTTTTTGAAACTTTGTTCGTATAGTTCTATCAGATTTTCTTTGATCATAATTATTGCTCACTTTTCATAGATTTGTGCAAAAATAAAAACTCTATTGATATTAGCCAACTTTTTAGTCCTAAATATAAGCCAATTTATGTATTTTTGCAAATCATTATCCGATGTACTTTAAAACACGATGATCGATCATACTATATTCAGAGATAAACGGGCTGCATACCTCACGCTAGGCTGCAAACTCAATTATGCCGAAACATCCGCTATTGGTAAACAACTGAACGAAACAGGTATCCGCAAGATAAGGAAAGGGGAAACTGCCGATATATGCGTGATAAATACCTGCTCGGTAACCGACTTGGCCGATAAAAAATGCCGGCAAGCCATTCGTAAAATGATTAAGGAGCATCCCGGCGCTTTTGTTATTGTTACGGGCTGCTACGCGCAACTGAAACCCGAAGACATCGCGTCAATCGAAGGGGTGGATGTGGTGTTGGGCGCCGAACAAAAACCGGATGTAGTTTCCTACCTCAACGGACTGGAGAAAAAGAAGGCGGGCGCGATTTTCACGACCAAAACCAACGATATAAAAACATTCGTCCCCTCTTGTTCCGAGGACGACCGGACACGCTACTTTCTGAAAGTGCAGGACGGCTGCGACTATTTTTGCAGCTACTGCACCATCCCTTTTGCGCGGGGTCGAAGCCGTAACGGAACCATCGACAGCCTCGTAAAGCAGGCCGGAGAGGTGGCAGCCAAAGGCGGAAAAGAAATTGTGCTGACAGGCGTTAATATCGGGGACTTTGGAAAAACCACCGGCGAAACTTTTTTCTCGCTGATAAAAGCCCTGGACGAGGTAGAAGGAATTGCCCGCTACCGCATTTCGTCGATAGAGCCCAATTTGCTGACGGACGAAATTATTGAGTTCGTTGCCCGCTCCAAAAGGTTTGCGCCGCATTTTCATTTGCCCTTGCAATCAGGCTCGGATGAGGTGCTTCGATTGATGAAGCGGAAATACGATACGGCATTGTTCCGCCACAAGGTAGAAAAAATAAAAGCGACCTTGCCCCATGCCTTTATAGGCGTTGATGTGATTGCCGGAACACGGGGCGAAACCGACGAATATTTTGACGAGGCGCGCCGCTTTATCGAAAGCCTCAATATTAGCCAGCTCCATGTTTTTACCTACTCCGAACGCCCCGATACGCAGGCGCTCAAAATAGCGCATGAAGTTGCCCCGAAAACCAAACATGCTCGCTGCCAGCAATTACTGGATATTTCGGATAAGAAATTGAGCAGTTTTTACGAATCGCAGCAGGGTACAAGGCGTAAGGTATTGTTTGAGCATACAAAATATGGCAACAAAATGTACGGATTCACCGAAAATTACGTTAAAGTAGAATGTGAATATGATTCTCTTAAATCCAACAGGATGGAAGATGTGATACTCGGCGCTTTTAACGAAGAAAAAACAGCATTGACAAACCTGAAAAAAACAACTTGTTCGCATGTTCAATAAAATTGCATACTATCTTATTTATGGATGGCTGTTTTTACATGCCTTGCTTCCGTTGAGGCTTTTGTATGTTTTATCCGACATCCTCTATCTTTTTGTCTATTATATTGCAGGCTACCGGATTAAGATAGTCCGAAAGAACCTGAAAAATTCTTTCCCCGAAAAATCGCCGAAAGAACTTTTGAAACTGGAAAAGGATTTTTACCACCATTTCTGCGACTATTTTGTCGAAACCATCAAGCTCTTGCACATTTCGGACAAGGAAATGCAGGAACGGATGATATACAAAAATATAGAAGTAGCCGAGGATATTCTGAAAACAGGAAATTCCTGCCTGATGTATCTGGGACACTATGGAAACTGGGAGTGGATACCCTCCATAACCTTGATGTTTGACAAAAACATACTCTTGGGACAAATATATAAACACCTGAGCAACAAAATCTTCGACCGGCTGTTCTTGAAACTGAGAAGCCGCTTCGGTTCGGTAGGCATATCCAAGGGCGACACGTTGCGAAACATTGTCCGCCTGCGAAGAGAAGGGAAGCAAATGGTCATTGGTTTTATCGCCGACCAAACGCCCTCGCGCTCCAATATCCATTACTGGACTATGTTTCTCAATCAGGAAACGCCGGTATTCACCGGCGTAGAGCGCATTGCCAAACTAACCGGCTTTGGCGTTGCCTACCTCGACATTACACGAGTAGCAAGAGGAAAATACATTGCCGAATGCAAGCTGATAAGCAAAGACCCGAAAGCTGAACCCGAATTTTTTATTACGGGGAAATATATCCACTTGTTTGAGGAAACAATTTTGCGGAACCCGGCCTACTGGCTTTGGTCGCACAACCGGTGGAAATATAAAAAACAGGATTTCGCCGGATGAAAAAAGCAGCTGTCGTCATCCTCAACTGGAACGGACAGAAGTTACTGGAACAATTCCTGCCTTCTGTTGTCAAGTATTCCGAACGGAACGATACGGAGATAATTATCGCCGATAATTGTTCAACAGACGGATCGGTTGATTTTGTCGCGAGCGCTTATCCTCACATACGGACGATTCCTCTGGCCGAAAACTACGGCTATGCCGGAGGCTACAACAAAGCCCTTTCGGAAGTGGAAGCCGAGTACCTTGTGCTGCTAAATTCGGACGTTGAAGTTACCCCGGGATGGTTAGAGCCAATAATCGACTACCTCGATAACAATGCCGGTGTAGCCGCCTTGCAACCCAAAATACTGTCATTCAATAATAAGGAACAGTTTGAATATGCCGGAGCCGCCGGTGGATTCATTGATAAATACGGCTATCCTTTTTGCAGGGGACGGCTGTTTGGCGTGCTGGAAAAAGACACAGGGCAATACGACTTGCCGGTTCCTGTTTTCTGGGCATCCGGCGCGTGTATGGTCATCCGGCAAAAAGACTTTTATGATGCCGGAGGGTTCGATGCCTCTTTTTTTGCGCACATGGAAGAAATAGATTTATGCTGGCGACTCAATGCACGGGGAAGAAAAATTGTCTGCCTGCCACATTCCGTAGTGTATCACCTGGGAGGGGCGACCCTCGCTACCGGCAATTCCCGGAAAACCTTCCTGAATTTTAGAAATAACCTCCTGATGCTCTATAAAAATCTGCCCGACAAAGAGCTAAAACTCGTCCTTAGAATCCGTCTAATTCTCGATTATCTGGCTGTTATACAACTAGTTCTGGCAGGAAAAATTCAGAATGCCAAAGCTATTCTGGCAGCCCATCGGGAGTTCAAAAAAATAATTCCGAATTACAGGGACGCACGGAAAGAAAATATTTTAAAAACAAAGCAAAACTCAATAGCCACCATCTATCCACACAGTCTGCTAGCCGCTTTCTACCTCAGGCGGCGGAAGAGGTATGATAAATTAGAGTTTTAGAAATTGTCTGAATTTTGCAGGAAAAAGATACAATAAATTATAGAAATAATTCTTACCTTTGCAAAAGATTATTTAAACTAAAATGTACAAAATTATGAAGAAATTATTTTTATTATTGTTGGTTTTACCATTTGTTTTGAGCTCTTGTAGTGATGATGAAGACGAAAAAGTTCCACAAACTGGAGAAAATTTAATTGGAGAATGGGTGCTGGTTAACGAAAAGGGATACGAAATAGAAGACGGTAAAAAAGATACTTGGAATGAGAGTTATAAAGTCTCGGACGAAGTTTTCGTAATCAAGATTGATAAAAATGGGAGATATTCTCTCTATGAAAAATTGGACGAAAACGATGATGAGGTGTATGTTCGATCTGGTGTATGGTCTTATGAAAAAGGGAAACTGGTCATGACATACGAAAATGGTCGTGAACAGATTCATATTGTAACCAGGCTTACAGCTACCGATCTTACGCTTGTAACAACAGACAAGGAGGAAGATTACGAATCTTCTACTACAACAAGTTTTAAGAAAAAAAAGTAAAGTATTTGTAGGGTGGTGTTTGCCTGCTCTGCTCAGGATTTAAAGCAAAAGAGACGCAAAGTTTTGCGTCTCTTTTGTTGTATTGTCCCGCATGGGACACTTTATTAACGTATCCTTTAACTTAATGACATGCACACAAAATCCCGCTCGGGCGGGATTGGGCGCTAGCCCCATTAAACTTAATCTTTCCGGAATTGATAGAAGAACTTATCCGGCATCGACTTTTCAGCAAACAATGCTGCTAACCACAAGACACAAGTCTATCGCCACACTTCTTGATGAAAATTTTTGGAAACCTTTTTAGGGTGACGCATTGTCAAAGTCAGGACATACCAAGCGCACCCTAAAAACAAACAAAAGCCACCCCTCATGGAATGGCTTTTGCATAAAGCTTTAAGCTTTCTATTATCTGATGAACAATAGCTCTCTGTATTTAGCTAATGGCCACATTTCGTTGTCAACGATAAGTTCCAGCTTGTCGATATGATAACGGATTTCGTCAAAATATGGAGCTACAATATCGTGATATTCAACTGCTTTTTCGCGTTCGCTTTCAATAGTGTTGGCTTTTTTGCGAGCATCTTTCATTTCATGCACTTTGGCATTGATTGCGTTTACATGATCCGATACTTTTTCTATCAAGCGCAATTGTTCTTCTGCCAATTCCTTGAATTTCGCAGGATCGGTATATATTTTCTGAAGCTTGGCTACATTGCTCAGCAATACAGATTGATAGCTGATGGCTACCGGAATGATATGGTTAAGCGCCAAATCGCCCAATACACGCGATTCTATCTGAAGCTTCTTGGTATAGATTTCCCATTTCACTTCGTTACGTGCATGAAGTTCTACTTCGGACATAATGCCGTCGAAAGTCTTGATACTTTGAGCAGAGGTGTAATTATCGTAGATAACCGGAGCGCTTGTTTCGCAATCCAATCCGCGTTCTTTAGCTTCTGCTTTCCATTCGTCGCTGTATCCGTTTCCGTTGAAGCGAATCGGGCGCGATTCTTTGATGTATTTCTTCAATACTTCGTACAAAGCTTCTTCTTTCGATTTGCCCGATGCGATAATAGCGTCCACTTCTTTTTTGAATGTTTTCAACTGTTCTGCAACAGCCGAGTTTAAGGCGGTCATGGCCGATGCACAGTTTGCAGACGAACCAACAGCTCTGAACTCGAAACGGTTGCCGGTGAACGCGAAAGGCGATGTACGGTTACGGTCGGTGTTGTCGAGAAGTACTTCCGGTATCTGACCAACGCCCAGGCTGGTTTGTTTCTTTTCATCTACAACGATGGCGTCTTTCACCGAGCTGCTTTCAAATTTATCCAGGATAGAGCTAACTTCGCTGCCCAGGAATACCGAGATGATTGCAGGAGGCGCTTCGTTGGCGCCCAGGCGGTGTGCATTTGTTGCCGACGAAATAGAAGCTTTCAACAGTCCGTTGTTTTTATAAACGGCAGCAAGGATGTTTACGATGAAGGTAACAAAACGCAAGTTAGCCACTTTTTCTTTTCCGGGAGCGGTCAACAGAACGCCTGTATCTGTTCCCAGCGACCAGTTGTTGTGCTTACCCGAACCATTGATACCTTTAAACGGTTTTTCGTGCAGCAATATCCTGAAATTATGACGACGGGCAACTCGTTCCATTACCGACATAACCAGCAAGTTGTGGTCAACCGCCAAGTTACATTCTTCGTAGATAGGGGCCAACTCAAACTGGTTGGGAGCAACCTCGTTGTGGCGGGTTTTCACCGGAATACCCAAGGTATATGATTCATACTCCAGTTCTTCCATGAACTTGAGCACACGTTGCGGAATAGAACCAAAATAGTGGTCTTCCAACTGCTGGTTTTTAGCGCTATCGTGGCTCATCAATGTACGACCGGTCAGGATTAAATCGGGACGAGCAGCATACAAAGCTTCATCCACCAGAAAGTATTCTTGTTCCCAGCCCAAATACGAATATACTTTTTTTACATCATCGCTGAAATAATGGCATACATCAACGGCAGCTTTATCAACGGCAGCAATCGACCTCAACAAAGGAGTTTTGTAGTCGAGCGTTTCGCCTGTGTAAGAGATAAAGATAGTAGGAATACAAAGTGTATCGCCTACGATGAATGCGGGTGAAGTAGGATCCCACGCCGAGTATCCACGAGCTTCGAATGTATTGCGAAGACCTCCTGACGGGAAGCTGGATGCATCCGGTTCTTGTTGAGCAAGCAATTTTCCGCTAAACTCTTCAATCATACCGCCCTGGCCATCGTGTTCGGCAAAAGAGTCATGCTTTTCGGCTGTACCGTCTGTCAGAGGATGGAACCAGTGAGTATAGTGAGTTGCGCCATTTTCGAGCGCCCACATGCGCATGCCGGCAGCAACGTGTTCAGCAATTCCTCTATCAATGGTCTTACCTTTTTCTATCACATCCATGATTACTTTGTAAGTTTCCTTCGATAGGTACTTAATCATAGCCTTCCGGTTAAAAACCTTATTGCCGTAATATTCAGAAGTCTTTTGTAGCGGCTTCTCTACCTCTACGGGCTTTCTGTTTGCTGCATCTGCCACAGCTTGGAATCTTAATGTTGACATAAATCAATAAATTAAAGTTGTTGATATTTTTTGTTCATTCTATTCAAATCGAGATTTTCTTGAAACGGGCTACGGCATCCTGTGTATTTTCCAGTGTTCCGAAAGCAGTTAATCTTAGATAACTTTCACCACTCGGGCCGAATCCTACACCCGGAGTTCCGACTATATTCAATTTCTGCAACAAATAATCGAAAAACTCCCACGAGCTCAATCCGTTGGGCGTTTTCACCCAAATGTAAGGCGAATTGACGCCACCATAAACTTTCAGTCCCTGAGCGGTAAGCCCTTCGCGAATTATCCGAGCATTGTTCAAGTAATAATCAATCGTTTCCCGTACTTGCTTCTTGCCTTCCGCCGAATAGCAAGCCTCGGCAGCGCGCTGAATAATGTAGGGCGTTCCGTTGAATTTGGTTGTATGGCGGCGATTCCAAAGTTTATTCAGCGATACTTCCTCACCTGTCAAGGTATATCCTTTCAGGGCTTTCGGAATAACGGTGAAGGCACAGCGTGTGCCGGTGAAGCCTGCCGTTTTAGAAAAACTGCGGAACTCAATGGCCACCTCTTTGGCTCCTTCTATTTCGTATATGCTGTGTGGCACATCACTTTCGGTTATAAATGCTTCGTATGCCGCATCGAACAGGATGATGGCCTTGTTCTGCAGTGCATAGTCAACCCACACCTTCAGTTGCGATTTAGTTAGCGTGGTACCGGTCGGATTGTTGGGGTAACACAAATAAATAATATCTACTTTGGTGGCGGGCAACGAGGGTGCAAAATTGTTTTCGGCGGTACAAGGCAGATAAACAACCTTGTTCCATTTGCCATCGGCGCCCAGATTTCCTGCCCGTCCGGCCATCACGTTTGTATCCACATACACCGGATAAACAGGATCGGTTATCGCGATAATGTTATCTATCCCCAGAATATCACCGATATTTCCGGTATCGCTTTTCGAGCCGTCGCTCACAAATATTTCATCGGCGGCAATATCCAGGCCCGATGCTTTGTACTCGTTTTCTACAATTGTATTTACCAAAAAGTCATAGCCTTGTTCAGGCCCGTATCCTCTGAATGTTCCGGCAACAGCCATTTCATCTACCGCTTTGTGAAGCGCCTCAATCGAAGCTTGCGGCAATGGCCTTGTAACATCGCCTATCCCCAACCGGATGATGTTCGCATCAGGATTAGCGGCCTTGAATTCGTTTACTTTCCGCGCAATATCCGAGAATAAATAACTTCCCGGCAGTTTGGTGTAATTTTCGTTTATTAATGCCATGTTCTACTCTTAAACTTAAACTTTATATATTTCTGATCTAATCTTCGTAATACACTTCGCCCTCGAATGAGGTTACGGCTTCGCCGGTCATATACACCCGGTTATTTTCTTCTTTCCACTCTATTTCGAGGTCTCCACCCAACAGGTGAATCCGAATTTTCCGGTCGCAATAACCGTTCAACACCGCTGCTACGGCTGCTGCACATGCGCCCGTTCCGCAAGCCAGGGTTTCTCCGGCTCCCCGCTCCCACACACGCATATTTAGTGTGTTGCGGTCGATTACTTCTATAAACTCGGTATTTGTTTTCCGTGGAAAGACTGGATTTTTCTCAAATTTCGGACCCAATACAGGTAAATCGAAATCCTTGATTCCGGTTGTGAAAACCACAGCATGAGGGTTTCCCATCGACACACAGGTAATCTTCCATGTTTCGCCGTCTATTTCCAGGGGCTGGCTCAGCACCGGATTTCCAACGATAGTTACCGGCACCAAAGCCGAGTCGAGAATAGGTTCTCCCATATCAACCGTAGCCCTGCGCGAAACGGCGTTCCCGTCCAATAGCGCAATATATTTCACACCGGCTTTGGTGTCAATCGAAATATCTTTTTTCGAGGTCAATCCATTGTCGTAAACGTATTTTCCTACACAGCGCACAGCATTTCCACACATCTCGGCTTCGGAACCGTCCGAGTTAAACATTTGCATTCTGAAATCCGCTACTTCGGAGGGCAAGATAAACACCAAGCCATCCGAACCTATACCAAAATTTCTGTTACTAAGCTTAATAGCGGCAGCGCTTCTATCCTTTACATCCTGATTGAAACCATTGATGTATATATAGTCGTTACCCGCGCCTTGCATTTTAGTAAATTTCAGCTTCTTCATGCGTACAACAAGTTTATTTTTTGTGAATTATATATAGTAGATATTTCCCGATGCAAATTTGAGATAAAATATTCGATTTTACAAGAAAATAGCTATGCATTTTTTCATTTTTAACAGAATAAAAATTCTTTTTGACACAAAAATAAGCATTTTAGCTATCATAAAGAACGATGTTTTAGAAGAAAGACAATAAAATGACACAAAATATGGTATTATAGTATCGTTTTCATATAAGAAAACCCCCAAAAGAATTAATTTCTTCGGGGGTTCTTGTATTTTTGTTTCGGACGATAATTTTAACCCAAATAACCTTTCAAAAGTTTACTGCGCGAATTTTGCCTCAATCTTTTAATTGCTTTTTCTTTAATCTGACGAACACGCTCCCGTGTCAGTTGAAATTTGTCGCCAATCTCTTCCAGTGTCATTTCCTGGCAGCCAATACCAAAAAACATTTTGATGATTTCGCTTTCCCTTTCGGTCAGTGTGGACAATGCCCTTTCTATTTCCTGTTGCAACGATTCGTTAATCAGCGTTCTGTCGGCTATGGGGGCATCGTCGTTAATCAAAACGTCCAGCAAACTGTTGTCTTCGCCTTCAACAAAAGGCGCATCCATCGAGATGTGGCGCCCTGAAACCTTCAGCGAATCGGCGATTTTATCTACCGGAATATCCAGTTCATCGGCCAATTCTTCGGCAGAGGGTTTGCGTTCGTGTTCCTGCTCAAACTTGGAGAATGCTTTGCTTATCTTGTTCAGGGAACCAACCTGATTCAGCGGCAACCTCACAATACGCGATTGCTCGGCCAAAGCCTGAAGAATGGACTGGCGAATCCACCAAACCGCATAACTGATAAATTTGAAACCGCGTGTCTCATCGAACTTTTCGGCAGCTTTAATCAGCCCCAGATTGCCTTCATTAATAAGGTCGGGGAGGCTCAATCCTTGATTTTGATATTGTTTAGCTACAGATACAACAAATCGCAAATTAGCTCTGGTGAGTTTTTCGAGAGCTGCCCTGTCTCCTCTTTTTATAGCTTGGGCCAATTCTACCTCTTCCTCCACAGTAATCAGATCTTCGCGTCCAATTTCCTGCAAATATTTATCCAGAGAAGCGCTTTCTCTGTTAGTAATTGATTTCGTAATCTTTAATTGCCTCATTTACTTATTGTTATAGTGTAGTAAAAACCTTTTCACCCGAATCAAACGAAAAATGTGTGCAAATATAGCATTTTCAGCGCTATTTTGCAACCCGAATGACATTTAATTTATGTATTGTAATAATAACGCTTAATCCCCCGATTATGTTTTAGGGAATTAAGCGTTAAGCCCCTCCGAACCTCCCCGTAGGGGAGGCTTTTAACAAGGAAGAGACTTTTGAAATCCCCCTACGGGGGATTAGGGGGCTTTATTCCCCCAAATCAACTGCATAATATTTTGCCCGTCCATTCGGGTAAAAACCTTTGATAAACAACACTTTGTCCTGACTTTGAGCGGTGGCTTGTATAATGTCTTCCACATCGTCCACACCCGATACCGGTTGGTCGTTTATTTTCAGAATGATAAATCCTTTCTTTATTTCACTTCGGGCAAATTTGCCGCTATTGTCCACTCCGGCGACTTCCACGCCCGTACTGATGCCGTATTTCTGTTTAAGCTCCTTCGACAATTCTTTGAATGCTGCGCCAACGTCCACCAAATCATCGGCTTTTGTAACAATGGAGGTGTTGCCGCTGCTGTTTTTCAGCACAACATCAACTGTTTTATCGGCGTCTCCCCGTTTCAACACAACTTTCACTTTGTTGCCCGGACGGTATTTGCTTATCTGCTCCAGTAACTCTCCGATATTGCGAATCTTCACGTTATTTATTCCCACAATAACATCGCCCGACTGCACGCCTGCAACTTTGGCCGGACTGCGTTCGATTAAGCTGTCAACGTAAGCGCCTTCGTTTACCTTGATGTTCTTGGCTCTTTCGGGATTTTCTTCCTTGTAATATTCTTTTGCATTGGAAACATCTTTGATAATTACGCCCAACAGAGCTCGTTGCACAGCGCCATATTCTTTTAAGTCGGCAACTACTTTTCCGGCAATCGAAACGGGCACGGCAAAGCCATAACCCGTAAAGTTTCCAGTCTGCGAATAAATGGCCGTATTGATGCCGACCAACTCGCCTTTGGTATTGATAAGAGCGCCGCCGCTATTCCCCGGATTAATTGCCGCATCGGTTTGAATAAAGGATTGAACATTACCCGGCTCGTTGCTGCCTATTCCGCCACGGGCTTTTGCGCTAACAATTCCGGCTGTTACCGTGGAGTTCAGGTTAAACGGATTACCTACCGCCAACACCCATTCGCCTACTTTCAAGGCATCGGAATTGCCGAAGGGTATGAGCGGGAAATCTTTCCCGTCAATCTTTATCAGGGCAATATCCGTTTGAGGGTCGGCGCCGATCAGGGTTGCCGAATATTTACTGTTGTCGTTCAGTGTTACCTCTATCTCTTGCGCCTTGCTAATCACATGATTATTGGTTACAATGTAGCCATCGCTTGAAATAATGACACCCGAACCATAGCCAACAACAGGCTGAGGTTCGATTGGTTGATTCGGGCGGTTGCCAAATCCGAAGAAATATTCAAACGGATCCATCGGCATCTGATTGGAATTGCCTCTCCTAAGCTTTTGCTTGGCAGTCGATTTGATATGCACTACGGCATGAACAGCATTCTCGGCGGCTTTCGTAAAATCGGGATAGCCCTCTGCCGTGAGGCCTGCCAGATGCAGGTTCTTAGCATCGAATTGCCCCGAAAAGCTATCGTATATATCCACCGAACCCGAATTTTCCTGATTTTCGAGGTAAGTATATGTTGCATAAGTAGCGCCAACGCTCAGCAATGCAACAGCAACATACATAGACACATTTTTTAAAATCTTTTTCATATTCATTTACCAATTTAGTTTATACTCTAAGTTTTAAAAGTTTCTTGTGATATTTTCTCCAAATGTATAGACAAATATCGTTCTGTAAAATAGTCTTTCCTCTATTTTTTAACACTTTTAACCTGCAAAAAAAGCATTTAATAGGGTTTAACCATGCTTTTTCAGTTGATATGTTCTTTTAACATTTTGTGTTTATGCGCCAATATGACAAGATGGCAATTGAATGGAGAATTGAGAATTGAGAGTTGAGAATTAGCAAAGCAACGTTTTGTCATTGCGGGTCGGAGCCCCCTATGTGTTCAATAATTTGATGAGTGATTATCTTTCGGGTGGTTTGGGGATGTCAAGCTATTCTTACATCTTCCAGATACATTTCCAAAACATCGGCAATATTTTCTTTTACCTCGTCAATGGTAAGTCCCTGAGTAAATACGGCCGGCAATTCTTTATATCAGATTGAACCAACAAAAAACACGTGAATAATGAGGTAATGAGGTTCCATTATTCATCATAATATGCTGCTACTGAGGTTGTTTTGTTAATGAAAATGAGGTGAAAATTAGGTTGTGCAATGCATAGGTTTGCGCCATGCTCAGGAGATTGCGGGTCGGAGCCCGCAATGACAAAAATTAAAATGGTCGCGGCACGCCACGACCCTACATTATTCTCATTAGCACATTGGCATATTAGTCTCATTATTCACATGGCATATTGGCACATTATATTTTTTCGCTTAAACTGGCATATTTATTGATGTTTTAATTACATTTACCACGCAAAAACGAATCTGAAATATGAACAGTCAAGATATAATCAATCAGAAAAAGGAAATTGCGCTGCATCTGTCAAAAAGGCAGTTGAAGGAGGCCATTGAAGCGCTGACACGGTTAGCCGCAAATCTTCAGAACTGGCAGGTCTCCGAGAAGCTAAGCGAACTGGAGACCAACTACAAGTTTATGCTTCATTATCAGTTTGAAGCGATGGAAGACCCCAGCCTGCAAGAGGTGTATTTCGGCCTGATACGCACATTGTATGAGTTGTCGGACGATGTGGCCGACGAATTATTGATGTCCGTATCTTCCGGCTTTTTTTACGAAAGATCGCGGATTGGCGTCCTGAGCAAGTTCCTGAAAATAACCGACTACCAAAGTCAATTGAAGGAAGTGGGCGAATCCATTGCCTTAACGGACTTATTGGCAGAAGGGGCCGAAAAAGAGGAGCAATTAAGGAGCCTGGCCGTAAAACGGGAACAGATTGCATCCAGGCTGTTTATGTCGGTTTACCTGTCGGCACGGGCAAACGAGAACGACTACAACAATTACATCGCTTTCCTCCGGTCCCTCGACATTAAAGACAGGGAAAAGCGCCTGTTTATCTCGGCCTTGACCTTGAACCTCATACACCGTTTCGATGCCAAAAAGACACGGATATTGATGAGCTTTTCGGTTGACGAAAACCCGGTGATTGCCCAACGGGCGATTGTAGGGCTAATTATCATCCTTCAAATGTACGACGCGCGCTGGTCGTTTTATACCGAATGCGAGCAACATTTGGAATCCCTGTCCGAAAACCTGTACTTCAGGCAATCGGTCGTAGCCATCATAAAACAACTGATTCGTTCGCGCGAAACAGAAAAAATAAGCAAAAAACTGCGCGAGGAGATTATCCCCGAAATGCTCAAGTTTAATACCCTGGCCGGAAAAAAGCTCAACATGGAAGAGTTGATGGGCGAAACCGATTTCTCGGAAAAGAATCCCGAATGGAAAAAAGAACTCGAAGAATCGGGCTTGGCAAACAAGCTTCAGGAGTACTCGAACCTGCAAATGGAGGGCGCCGATGTTTTTCATTCCACCTTCTCCAGCCTGAAATCCTTTCCTTTTTTCAGCGATATAACAAACTGGTTCCTGCCTTTCGATAAATCTTATTCCGAATTGCAAAGCTTGTTTTCAAAGGCAGGGAAAGACAGTTTGCTGCAGGCGGCGGTCATCAACTCGGGACACATGTGCGATTCCGATAAATATTCGTTTTGTTTCAGCCTGTTGCAATTGCCCGAAAGTCAGCGAAAAATGATGATGTACCGGTTTAGCGACGAATCGGAAGAGATGAAACACATACAAGAAGAAGCGGCTGCCCTGAAATCGAATACAAGCGAAGAAATACTGTCGAACCAATACATACAGAGCTTGTACCGGTTCTTTAAATTGTTCCGGAGCAAGAATAACTTTTTTGACATATTCCGGCTAAAAATAAACTTTTACGACAAGAAATCCATCGCTCCCTTAATATCGGATGCCAAAATCATGCGGCAGATTGCCCTGTATTGTTTCGAGAAAAACTTTCTGAAGGAAGCGCTTGATATATACCTGCTTTTGGTGAAAGAAGAAAACACCGATTCGGATGCCTGGCAGAAAATAGGTTACTGCCGGCAAATGCTGGACGATACGCAGGGAGCGTTGGAGGCCTACCTGCAAGCCGACCTGATACGACCCGACAACTCGTGGACAATAAAGCGCATTGCACAGGTGTACCGCACAATAAAGCGCCCGGAACTTGCCCTCGGGTATTATTTAAAATTGCAGACTTTAACGCCCGCCAATATATCCAACGAGCTGAACATAGGCCATTGCTACCTGGATATGGGCGAATATGAGAAAGCGCTGAATGTTTATTTCAAAGTAGAATTACTCGACGGGGGAGATAATCCAAAAGCTTGGCGACCAATAGCATGGACGGCCTTTTTATTAAAGAGATTCGATTTATCGCGACAATACTACCAAAAGATATTGTCGGGAAAACCCAATGAGCACGATTACCTGAATGCTGGACACGTGGAGTTGGTTCTCAATAATAAAAAAGCCGCCCTGAACTACTATATGCAAACCGTATCAATCCTCGACAATAGTCCCAGTGATTTTATCGCGCTTTTTGAAGCCGACATAAACACCCTGATTGATTCGGGTGTTGACGAAGGTTTTTTTGTTTTGCTGTTCGACGAACTAAAATACAAGTTCGATTGAGGAGGGGCTGTCCAAATACAAAAAGCCGCCCCCCGAAAAGGACGGCTTTTGTATTTTACTAATTCCAAATTTTACTTTTTGGGATAGGTATTGTACGTGTAAGTTCCAGCAACGGTTATATCTAAATAAACGGGATTCAAATTATCTACAGTACTGATATTTACAGCCGGTTTAAATTTATACGCAATATTCACTTGTTTATCTTTTGTTAGAAGTTCAAAAGTCTTTTGGGCAACCGGAAGGTATTTTGCGCCTTGCAAGAGTTGGTCAGAATAAAAATCAGAACCGCCTCCGGCAACATTAACTTTGCCCAAATTGTATTCTGCAGAACCAACCTTAACGTAAAACAAATCTAAGGTTTCATCTTTACCTGCTGCTTTAATCGCTTCTAAGCCTCTTACTTTAATACCCATTACAACCAAGTTAGGAGCAGCTGTATTTGTTACAAAATTCTTAACGTTTTCTTCGCCTATGGCGTCAGCTAATTTTAATGGGACAGCAGTACTATAACTTGGTGTTGCAGTACTAGCGGATGCATTTAGTGCAATAGAATACGTTTTAGTGAATGTACCTTGTGCGGGCACAGGCGCTGGGGCATCATCATCACCGCTACAAGATGATAAGCTACAACTAAGTCCCAAGACTAACATGATAATTATGGTAATATGATTCAGGATTTGAGTGTCTATTTTGGCGGCATAACCGCCAAAACGCGGGTGCGTTTTCAGACTGTTAATGAGTTCGGGGATTTCGTCGAATACATCGGCGGAAATATAACAGCTGCCTGTGCGTGGGTAGGTAATCAGTTTTGCCTCATACAGTTTTTGCGCAATGGAAAGCGTCTTGTCCGCCGAAAAACCGTGCTTTTGGTTTGCTTCTTTTTGTAAATGTCTGAACCTTGATTTTCTTGATTAAAAGATTTTCATGATTTTCAGCAATCAAGTTAATCTTTTAATCCTAAAAATCAAGGTCAAAGTTTGTTGTTGTGTACTCGCTTGAATTGCAGGCTTTTTGCGCCAAAATTAATTAATAATCCCACCTGCATTTTATAGGCTTCAAGATAATTCATCGCCTGTGCCAAGTGTACATCTTCAAGGTTGATAATTGCTTTCAATTCTACCATAATCTTTTCTTCAACAAAGAAATCAACCCTTCGTGTTCCGATTTGAATATCCCTGTAAAAAACAGGCATTTCCATTTCTCTTGCAAATGCTAACCCTTCGTGTTCCATTTCGATAGCCAAAGCTCGCTGGTATATAACTTCCTGAAAACCGTTTCCCAAAGCGCTATGTACCTGCATGGCACATTTGATAATTCGTTTTGTTAAATCTTCATGCAACATAATCTGAACTTTTTTGCAAAAGTAATCAGAATAATCCTTTAATCAAGCAAATCATGGTTCAGACATTATTCCCGAAAAGCCGTAGTCTTCGGGCATGGCGAGTTGTATCAAATGCCCAAAAGCATACGTTACCATGTAACCGTTGCCTGTCATAAAACCATCTTCCTTGTGGCTTGCGCCAACGATAGCCGCTATTTCGCGGGCTACGCTCGGTTTTTCTGCTATGATTGCTATCTTCATTTTACTTGGATTTTAGTGGTGAATATTACATTTTTACGCCTTTGGATTTTTTCGGCTTTTCCTGTTCCTGCTTGGCGGCTTGTTTTTCCGTCTGCTTTTCGGTGGGTTGCGTTTGACCGCTGTTCAAAGGCTCTTTGATATTTTTGGTAGCTTCGGTGGTGTTGCCGTTATTGTTTTTGGCAACCTGCACCTTGTGGCGGTCATCGGGAATGACTTTTCCGGCAGCAAGGGCATCCCTGTAATCCTTCGGAAACATGAAATCATATTTTCCGGTTTCTTTATTCAGGGTTATGTAGCCGCTGTACTTTTTACCGTTGCGGTCTGTCAATTCGCCTGTATGGACGGTTTTTCCCTCGTGTACACTGCTCAGCTCATAACGTCTCCTAACTTTTCCAGCGGAGCGCGGTAAAAGTCAAAGCGGGTAGGGTCTTTGATTTGCCGCTTGAAGTTCTCAAAAAAGTTTTCAAGCGCATTGCCGTTTTTGTCGATAATGTCTGAACCCTGATTTATAGGATTAAAGGATTAACATGATTGTTCTCCAAACAAAAATCAAGAAAATCCTGTAATCAGGAAAATCAAGGTTCAGACAATAAACAGGGGTTTGCGCGTGTGTGGCAGGGGTTTGCACTCCCCTCAAAACTCTTTCAGCACACTCATCCTGTCCTCCCTGCTTTTCACGCGCAGGTAACTACGGTAACTGCTGAAACCCGCCATCAGCACAAGTTGCAGATTGTCTTTTTCGCTGTGGTCGGGCGAGAGGCGCAATCGGTTGAGTTCCTTCAAGCGGTTGCGGTTGATAAGGCGGCTGAAATTCATGCCGTACTCACGATTGACAAGCGCAGATACACTGCTACGGTTGGAATGCAGGTCGGCGGCGACGTCCGTTATCCGCAGTTGCGGGTTCAGGTAGGGCTTTTTATCGCGCAGGTAGCGGGCAAAGCGTTTCGGCGTGATTTCGACAGCGTTGTCCGCCGGGCCATCATCCGGCTTGACAATCACATAATTATCCGAAAGCAGGTTGTAGCACAGTATCGGATAAATAAAAAACGCAGGCAACGCTCCCTGTACGGAAAGCCACGAGCCGGAAAAAACATCCACATTGAACAACATCCCGAAAAGCGGAACGGGCGTGGTCATCAGCGTAAGCGCCTGCATAAGCAAAAGCCAGTTCAGGGACGTGCGTTGCGCATCGGCTGAATAATCCTCAATGCTGCGCCTGTAACGGCGTATCCGCAGGATACCGAGAACAGGGTAAAGCGTATTGTAAACAACAAAAACGACGCCTGTCAGGACAGCGTAGCCTGTTAGCTCCACAACCGCCGTCAGCAGGACGGGGACAACGAAATGCAGACGGTTGAAACGGCTGTGCCGTTCCGTAGCCGTTATAATGTGTACAAAGCGGTAAATCAGCAGCTGGTCGAATATCAGCGTAAGCGTGAATACGACAGAATAACGGATAAACACTTCGGGGGCGACGGCCTGAAACACCAGCCCCGTCCAGCACAGGGCGGCAACCGTAAAGGTGAGCGACAGGAAAAGCCGGAGCAGTTTTTCCTGCCGGTTTTTTCCCGTGTATAAAGTATCCAGCAGCATCATGACCAGACACACCAGCGCACATGCGGCAGGTGCGGAAAATATCAATGCCTGTATCGTCTGAACTGTGATTTCCATTTGATTTTTGTGATTTGTATGATTATTCGGGTTTGTATTTTTTGTTGTTTAGCCGTTTGAATTTCAAACTTGTTTCGCCAAAATTAATCAACAATCCAATTTCAAGATTATATGCTTCCAAATAATTGATTGCCTGTGCGAAATTTGTATTTTCAAATTGCGTAATTGCCTTTAATTCAACAGAAATTACATCCTCAACAAAAAAATCAACCCGCCGAGTGCCTATTTGAATATCACGATAATAAACAGGCATTTCAAATTCGCGCTGAAAACGGATACCCGCCAGCTTCATTTCGATTTCCAGCGCTCGCTGATAGATAACCTCCTGAAAACCATTGCCTAAAATTCTATGCACTGCCATTGCACAGCCAATAATTTTAGAAGTCAATTCCGAATACTTATATTCATTCTTTATCATATAATCTTTATTTATAAATTTCTAATATTCAATTGTCTGAACTGTGATTTTAGTATGATTTTCGTGATTAATGCTAATCATCTAAATCATATTAAAATCACAGTTCAGACCTCTTCGCGCGATAATACTGCCTCTCTTCCGTAAATCCCGCCCTGCCAATCAGTTTGGCAATGCTTTTCCCCCTGTTGGAAGGCAAAGCCTGCAAGCGTTCAAGCTCCCTCAGCCGCCACAGATTCAGGAAACGGTTGAAATTCATCTTGTACGCCTTGTTGATAAACCCCGACATGACGGCGCGGTTCACATCCATCGCCTCCGCCAAATCGGTAATCTTAAAATCCGCTTGCAGGTACGGCTTTTCCTTGCGGAAATAAGCATTTACCCGCCGTCGCGTCAGTTTGCCCGAATGAAACCGGCGGTCATCTTCCTGTTCCCCGCTTTCTTCACTTTTTTCGATTTCCTCCTTCGTTTCCACTTCTTCCTCCGGCTCCGGGTGCACGGCATAAGGCAGGTACCTGCGACGGACAATATGGAAAGTGAGCGCAATGAACTGCCCCGACATGCAAAAAGCCGTAACAGCCGTCCATACGGAAGCAAGTATCTCGTTTCTCGGCAGGAGCGCTGATATGACGGAGGAAAACACGGAAACCAGCGAAAGGACAATCAGGTACACCATCCAGCGGGCAGGCTTGCGCACCGGAACGTCCGCATCATTTGTCCGGCGATAGTAGCGGACAAGCAGGCGGGCGATAAAACCATAGTAAACAAATACAAAAAGCATCCGCAGTAGCGGTTTTGTTGTAAAAAACCGCGAATAAGCCTCATATTCTCCGGCTACGACTAATTTCCTGCTCGCCACAATTTCCACCTGCGCCTCAAACGGGACAAACAGCGACCACAACAGGAATGTCGCTCCAATCAGTGCAGGAAGCAGATAATGCCACGGCGAAAACTGTTCCGCCTGTTCCAAGCGTGTAAGGAAACGGATTACGCGGTAAAAGAATAGCGGAGCTAAAATGAAGCCTGCCAGACAGGGAATGTTCAGGACAACAAACGCTTTGGGAAAGATGTAATAACAGAAAATGGTAAACCATGTAAGGAATGTCATCGACAGATACAGGACAAGAATGGTTTTCAACGTCTTTTCCTGCCGCGTCAGGCAGTTCATGCGCGAGAAAGCCGCCAGTATCATGCACGTCCCGGCTGTGAAGACGGGGATAAGCATGGCAAGCATGGCGAGGTATAGCCTGAAATCTATCATTGTAACCGCTTAAAATTCTTATTTTCCACCAGCGAACGCATTTGCGTAATCGCCACTTTGTTCAATTCCGGCAAACGTTCACCCTGTGGCAATTCTTTCCTGATTAACAGAGCGTTAATACTTTCCATATTTGAGAGGACGACAAGCTGTTCCAATGTGGCGAAGTCGCGGATATTGCCTTTCGTGCCCGGATTTTCATCCCTCCACTGCCTGGCTGTTTTGCCGAAAAGAGCTACATTCAACAAGTCGGCTTCTTCTGCATACGTGCAGGAAACCTGTTCTTTTGTAACAACATTGGGGATAATATGTTCCTTAATAGCATCTGTATGAATACGATAGTTGATTTTAGAGAGAGTACGCTGCAAGTTCCATTCGAGAGATTTAGCCCGTTCTTCGCTTTCCTTCAGACGCTGAAACTCCTTGATTAAAAACAACCTGAAAACTGCGCTGATTGCTGCGCCAAATTCAAAGGCTATATCCTTGTGGGCATACGTTCCACCGTACTTTCCCTGCTTTACGTAAATGCCTGCAGCATTGGTTTTTGTAATCCACTCTCCTGTACTGAGAACGAAAGACGGCAATCCCGCCTGCATTTTAAAGTGGTCAAATTCGACCACGTTAAAATTCGGGTTGTAAAGTTGCTCCCACGCACCAAGAAATTCAAGCGTTGTTCGCGTCCGTATCCAATTCTTGATAATATCGGCAGCACGCGCCTGTCCATCCTTGGCATTAGCCATGTCGGTCAATGATATATAATCATCCTCTTTTGAAGTGATTACTGCAATTTCCGTTCCCTGAACGGTTATAGTTTCTTTTTTGCTCATATTTTTAATCCTCAATATTAAACTGCTGTAATTTTGCGGACAATGTCCGTAAAATTGCATTTTCTTCAAAATTATTTTTCTCTGTAAGCAACATATTTTTTCTATTTTATCCGGCTGCAAATATACAAAAAATTCCCCGATTTTCTCTATTTTAATCACATGAATAGAATTAACTATCTGAAAACCAGCGAATAAAAACTCTATTTACCTGTCAAATCATAATAGAATGTAAAAAAAATATACGAATTGTCACCTAAAAAACACCCCAAAATACGATTTGACATGAAGAAATATACGAATTGTCCACTCGATTATTTTTTTATTTCATATCTTCGCCGCGAAATAGAAAAAAAATGCCGACACTTCTCTACATATCACGTTGCGCAGCCCTGTGTGCCGCCTTTAAAACGCCCTTCCTGCGCGTTTTAAGCCCCCTTGCAGTGCGGTTCGCGCAAATTTCGGCTTTTACCCCCCCCCAAAAAAAACACACACAAACAGCTTGTAATCAACGCATTAAGCATATTTTCAACAATGTGTTTTGTTGCGCGTTTCGTAGGGGCAAGGCGCGCCTTGCCCCTACATTGCACGCACCCGCATTTCTGTATAGACGCAAGAAAATTTCCGTTTAGACGGAAATTTTGCGCTGTCCTTACGGAAATACAACCCTTGTCTGAATCAGGATTTGCAGGATTTTGGGATTATCCGGATTAAATCCTGTAAATCTTTTAATCCGGATAATCCTGATTCAGACAAAAAAAATAAAGAGATTTTTTCACTATATTGTTTAACAAATAAATTTTATTAAAATGAAGTTTAAATTAATCGAAAAGGGCAACCCCTCACAGCCCACTGCGCCGAAGAAATGGTATCCGAGCGCGGTAAATGCGGGTAAATTCACGCTCAAGGATTTCGCTAAGGAAATCGCAGGGCGCAGTTCGCTCACAAAGGGCGACATCGAGAATGTGCTGAGCAACTTTATGGAAGAGTTGCCCACTTTCCTGAAACTCGGTATGAGCGTACAGTTGGGCGACTTTGGCACCCTGCGGCTCAACCTCTCGGGCGAAGGCGCGGAAACTCCCGCCGATTTCAACACCGAATCCATCTCGGCTAAGGTTATCTTTACGCCGAGCGTGGAACTCAAAAACGGACTGGCGGACATTCATTATGAAAAGGAGGCAAACGTATGAAAACATTATTTGCAACCCGTACCCTCGCGTACCTTATATATATAATGTGCATCACCCTCGCGCCGCTAACGGCGCAGGCTGTTACCCGCAACGTTACCACTAACAGCGACAATGGCGACGCCAGCTTAGACGGCTCTTTGCGCAAAGCGCTTTACGAGGCGCAGAACGGAGACGTGATTGACTGCTCTGCCATTGCGGGGCAAACCGTTACGCTCGTGTATAATGACATAACATTTCCGGCAAAAGACCTTACTATCGAAGGACACGGCGTTACCGTGACAGGAATGCTTTTAACCACAGCCGGAAACGCAACCGGCACTACTGTCCGTAATCTGAATTTCTCAAATCTCACCAGCGGTTACGTGTTTGCTTTACAGGGCGGGACAGTTGAAAACTGCCGCTTCACAGGAAATACACTCACAACCGCAGCATTAGCAGTATCCGGTACGGCAACGGTGCGCAACTGTATTTTTGCCAATAATAACAAAAGCGCTATTGTCGTTACGGGCAGCAACACCAATGCGGAGATAACAGGGAACACTTTTTACAATAACACCTCAGGCTTCGGCGGCGCTATTTATGTTGGTTCGGACGCGAGTATAAAGCTGACGGGAAACCTGTTTTACGGTAATACCGCAACAACAATAGGAAATGTGGTTTACTGTGAGAGCAGCGCTTCGAGAACTCGCACATCGGGCGGATACAACGTGTCGGACAGAGACCTTACAAGCAACATGAACGATAATCGCGGTTTCGCCTTCAACGGCACGGGAGACACGCGGATTAGCGACCTCTCGTTCAACACCACGACCTTTATCCCCTGAACATCGTGCCGCTCGCCAATCTTGCGAACTATCCCGCAACCGACATTAACGGCGTCAGCCGGTACAACAGAACGGCGGCGGGCGCAGTGGAGACCGCGGAAACCGCACCGGCGCAACCGGTTCTCACCGCCGTCGGCGGAACAGACGTAACGAATAACAGTGCCAAACTGACCTTTACCTCCAACGTGGCGGGAACCTATTACTGTTACGCTACAATAAACCCGGGAGGTGCGCCCTCATCAAGAGAAACGTTTATAGAGTATGCGAACGGTAAAGCTACCTGGGGCACAGTTAATATCGGCAGAATCGGCACAGCGATCGCAGGCGCGAACACAGTAGCCTTTACAGGGCTTGAGCCGTCCATGCGATACTTCATACGGGTTATAGTGGAAAACCAAACAGGCGTCTTTACGGCTCCCAATGGTAGCTACTACGTTATTGTTACCACATCGCCGCTGCTGCTTTCGGAGGGAAGCGCACTCCGCATAAGCGATACGGAGGCGAATATTGCTTTTACCGTCAGTTCGAACACCAATGGTGTCCCCACCTATACGCCCACCAACGCGCCAAGCAAGCTATGGTACGTGGAATTGGCAAACGGAGCAACGCCGCCCGCCGATAATACGGCGATAAAGAGTACGGGAGCGTCCATCAGCGGTATCGCGTTCGGCGAAAACTTGATACCGGTAACGCTCACGGCGGGCGCAAGAGATATTTACGCGGTGGTGGAAGACGCGGCAGGTTTTCTCAGCGCACCGCTGAAAATAGAGGTGGGCGCGCAACTTAACGGTATAATAAACGTTAGCAATAACAACGACAGCGGAGACGGAAGTTTGCGGCAAGCGGTTGCAGACGCAAGCAGCGGCGCGGTAATAAACTGTTCCGCCATCGCGGGGCAAACCATTACGCTGAACTCAAATCTTACTGTCAATAAAACCGTCCGCATTGAGGGTTTCGGCGTTAGTATTACAAGTACAAGCACAAGCGAGTCAGGCGGCAGCTTTGAAGCGATAACCGTGAGCGGGTCGGGCGTAAGCGTTACCATTAACAACGTCCGCTTCAACGGCATTGTGTCCAACGACCGCTCCGTAGCGGGCGTAACGGACGGCGCACTGCTCAACTTCAATTCGTGTATCTTCTCCAACAACAGTTCCACCGCGGATGGGGGCGCGCTGTATGTTGCAGGCAGCTCCACGCTCAATGTGAACGGCTCTACTTTCTATAACAATACGGCGGGACATTATGGCGGCTGTATTTACAGCAGTTCATCTTCCGACAATACTACCCTGACAGGCAACCTCTTTTACGGCAACACCGCTGCTGTCAACGGCAATATTGTGTATCGCTACAGAGGAACGGTAACATCGGGCGGATACAATGTGTGGGACAAGAGCAGTTATCGCTTCACATTCAACGGCACAGGCGACACGAACGACGAAACGCTGCGTTTCAACACCACGACTTTCAGACCTACCGGCACAGAACTGAACATCGTGCCGACGGGCATAAGCGGTTTCCCGGAGGCGGACTTCTACGGCGCGGCGCGGTTTTTCCCGGACGCAACGGCGGGAGCGGTGCAATACTACGCGCCCGGTTTTATCCCGCCTGCGCTCACGGCAGGAACGGTCAACCGCACAAGCGATACGGAGGCGACCATCGGTTTCACTACCGACAAAGCGGGTACGGCGTACTATCTCGTCCAAAATAGCGGTGTAACCACCACCCCGACGAGTACGGCGGTCAAAGCCGGAACGGTAATCGGCTCTGTTTTCGGCACGGTAAGCGGCAAAGACGTTACCCTCACGGCAGGTGCGCAGAATATTTACGTCGTAGTGGAGGACGCGGCGGGTAACATCAGCGCGCCGCTGAAAATCGTGGCGGCGGCGTATGTATCCACCGGTATTCACGTCAACGGCGGCGGGGGCTTATCTGTTGTTGCGGAAATCAACGCCGCCATTATCGCCGCGCTTGCCGAGAGCGATACCATTACCGTTACCGGCGAACTGGACGGCATAATGGAACCCCTTGAACTCAACATTCCCGAAGACAAAAAAGTGGTATGGAAAGCCAGCGTAAGCGGAAGCAACCTCGCCGAAAGGATTATCGAGCTGGCAGGCAACGGCGAACTGGAAATTGCGGGCGGGGTAATCAAAAGCCCCGGCACCACAACGCTTGTCGCAACCAACGCAGAAGACCATACAAAACTGACAATAACCGGCGGGCGTATAGAAGGACCCAATAACAATCAAACCGTGATTCTTTTTTGGCCCCAGACAGGCATTCTTACCGCTACCGGCGGAACGGTAGCAGGCAAAATTGCCACCTACGGCAATTTGGCGGTAGGCGGAAACGCCGTAATCACAACAAGCGGAACTGCCGAGGCAATCTCGTTCTCAGGTTTTGCAAACACAGTTGTTACCGTTACCGGCGGCACAATCACCGCCGAAAACGCAAACGCAATTCTGATAAAATCAGGCACCAGCGACTTGAAACTCCTTATCACCGGCGGCACAATCAGCAACACCACCACCAGCAACAAGCCGGTAGTGTATGCAGACGGAAGCACCCTCAGCGGCTGCAACAACGTGGTATTTTGGAACGGCGGCACAATCACCTCCAACGGAAACGCACCCGGCGCACTGCTTGACGTGAACCCAGCGACCAACGCCGTGGCAATCCGAAAAACCGGCGCAGGCACGGAGTACCTTGCCGGCAGCAACGAAGAACTCGACGTAATTTCCGCCGGCACGGCAACGTGGGCAAGGCAAGACGGCAAAAGCGGAGTGAGTTACATGAATGGCACAAACATTGGCTTTATTGAAGTGCCCGGCGTAACGGTGTCCGGCAACGAACTCTACGTCAACGGCGGCGAGGCTTTGACCACCGTTGCGGCAACCAACGCCGCCATTACCGCCGCGCTCGCAGATAACGACGTGGTTACGGTTACGGGCAGTTTATTTGGCGTGACGGCAACATTTAACTTTAACATTCCCGCAGGCAAAAAAGTGATATGGAAAGCAGACGTAAGCGGAAACACCGGTAATTCTATCATTTCATTAGTTGCCAGCAGCACCGGTGTTCTTGAAGTCGCAGGCGCGAGAGTGATACAAAACGGGGCTGGATACGCTATACAGACAGACGCGGACATGGTTGTCAGCGGAAACGCTGAAATCGCCGCTAACAGCAACTACGCGATTCTTCTCAACGGCACCAACGCCGCTACGCTGGAAGTAACCGGCGGCAAAATAACTTCAAATACCGCAAACGCAATCCGGCTTTTCAACGAAAATAAGACCGTGATTATCTCCGGAGGAGAGGTAAGCAACAGCAGCAACGCCAACGCGGTTATTCACGCCAACGCAAACAATACCGCCGTGCTGGTAAGCGGCGGCACGGTTACGGCAAATGGCTCAGGCGGCAAATTTGGCGTTACCGACGACACCAACGGCGTGTTTATCGAAAAAACCGGCGCGGCAACCTCTTTCGTTACAGGCACAAGCACCGCCCTCACCGTAACGCCTGCCGAAGCCACGGCAACGTGGAAAAAGCGAGACGGCAAAAGCGGCATAAGTTACAAAAACGGCGACAACACCGGATTTATTGAAACTCCCGGCATAACGGTAGAGGAATACTTCGCAATCAGCAGCAGCACGGAAAGATTCGGCACTCTCGTGGCAGCCGCCATAGCCGTAGCAGACGGCGGAACCATTACCATGCTGGACGACGTAACGGTAAGCAATATGATGGACGTTTCGCTGTCCGTGGATAAAACCTATACCATAGATTTTGGCGGTAAAACGCTCGGCAGCAGCGGCTATTCCTTGCAAATAAACAACGGCGCGGTTACGCTTAAAAACGGCAACGTTGCTTCTTATATCAGCGTGGAAGGCGGCAATTTAACAGTAGAAAGCGGCATCTACAGCGGCTATAACAACGCGATATGGTGTAATGGCGGCACGGTAACGATTATCTCCGGCGACTTCACCAGCACAAACGAAGCGAGCAACAACAGTTGCCTTATTACGAGCAACAGCGGTGAAATCCTTCTCGCCACCGGCTCCATAGCCGACGTTGAAAACTGGAAAAACGACGCCACCGCCGTAAGCGTAACCCGTCAGGCGGGTATCAGCGTCAACGGCGGCGAGGGCTTATATATCGTTGCGGAAATCAACGACGCCATTGAAGCCGCGCTCGAAGAGAGCGATACCGTTACCGTTACGGGCGAACTCTCCAATATGACGGAAGGAGTTGAATTAAGTATTTTCGAAGGCAAAAAAGTGGTATGGAAAGCCAGCGTAAGCGGAACCGGCACTTATATCCTTTATCCTTACGGCGGCGGTGTTTTTGAATTCGAAGACGCGAGCGTGATAAACAACGGGAATGGAATCGCTCTCTGGACAAGCACGAACACAGTCGTCAGCGGAGACGCCGTAATCGCCGCTAACTACGGATACGCGATTAACTACCAAGGCAACCGCACTACGCTGGAAATAACCGGCGGCACAATCACCGCGCAAGGAATCGCAATCTTTTTTACCGGCGGGAATCAAACCACGATAATCTCCGGTGGAGAGGTAAGCAACAACAGCAATTACCCGGTTATTCAAGCATACGGAGTCTATAACACCGTGCTGGTAAACGGAGGCACTGTTACGACGACCGGCACAGGCGGCAAATTTCGCGATCCCTACAGTACTACCAGAGCCGTGTTTATCGAAAAAACCGGCAGTGGAACAGTTTTTGTTGTCGGCACAAGCGACGAACTTGAAGTAACGGCAAACAGCACCGAAGCCGTAGCAACCTGGGCAAGGCAGGGCGGCAAAAGCGGGGTGAGTTATGTGAATGGCACAAACACTGGTTTTATCGCGGTAGACGGCATTACGGTAAAAGACGACGCCACCGCGCCCACACTGACAGAGGGGACGGTCAGCCGCACAAGCGACACGGCGGCGACGGTAAATTTCACCAGCGACGAAGCGGGAACGTATTATTATCAGCTTGACGGCGAAGCTCCGACGAGCGCGACCGCGCTTGTAACGACGGGAACGAACTCCGCAGCTATGATTGCCGGCGAGCAGACAATCAGCCCTATGCTCACTGCGGGGGCGCATACGTTGTATATCACCGCAAAGGATGCGGCGGACAACGTGAGCAATATGCTGACGGTGAATATACCGGCGTATACCGCGCCCTCCTACACCGTAAGCATCGCCACGCTGGAAAATGGCACGGTTTTATTGGACAGGAACCCTGCCGATTATGAAGAAGACGAAATAGTTACGCTGACCGTAACGCCCGACGAAGGGTATGAAATAGATGCGGTTTCGGCGCATAAAACGGGGGATGCAGAGACGACCGTAGAGACGCGATGCATTGCGTCTGTACCCAACGGCACGGCCACCTATCAGTTTACCATGCCCGATTTTGGCGTAACGGTAGCGGCAACGTTTGAACACCTGATAAGCACCAATATGGACAACATTGTCGGCGCAAAATCCATTGTTTCCGAAAGCTATTACGACCTGACCGGCAAACCGGTGTCGGCAACGGCAAAAGGCTTTGTCATCAAGCGCACGGTTTATGATGACGGCAGCGTTATAAACAATAAAGGCTTTATTAAATAGCAAGCAGCTAAACAATTGTAAGGCAAGCCGCCGCATGGTATAAAAACTGTGCGGCGGCCATTGCAGGCAACCATACCGGCACACCCGGCAGTTTCATATTTACCGGACTTTGTTGCAACGGCAGTCCATCCGGTATTTTTCTTCACTATCGTAGCAAGTAAAATTAACTCACTTTGTAAGCATCGGGCATACCAATCCCGATGAATTTATTTAATGTCAAACATTTGAGTTTGACCTCCGTTTTCTGATTATTTAATGTTCGGGCATCCAATTCTCCACCGAAAATTGTCTTGTAGCGGAACATTACCACTTCGTTGAGACTTCGTCGATGGTAGCCGTTTTCTTCTTTCCATGATTTCGAGCCGTGTTTGTTTATGTATTCCACCGCC